>NZ_JAVRBR020000028.1:0-17583 GCF_034531165.2 Dendronalium sp. ChiSLP03b
GAGAGAATGAGTACGACGTTTCGGCGCTTGAATAATGATCAGTATCGCAGCCGGGAGTATTTGACCTGGGAGGAGATGAAAATTTTGATTCAGGCGGCGGGCGATCGCGGTCGGCATAGAGTTAGAGATCGGGCGTTGTTATTAATGTCATTTCGGCATGGGCTGCGACCGGGGGAGGCAGCGGCCATGAAATGGGATGCAGTTATGTTAGAGCGAAAGGTGATTTACATCAAGCGGCTCAAGGGTAGCCAGAGTGGGAATCACCCAATGCAACCGGATGAGGTGGATTTGTTGGGGCAACTAAAGCAGACTTATCCCAATAGTTATTTTGTTTTCCCCAATGAGCGAGGGCAGTCATTGTCGGTGGATGCGATTGAGAAGATGGTGAAACGTGCAGCTGAAAAAGCGGGGTTACATATTAAGGTGCATCCGCATATGTTCCGCCATAGTTGCGGTTATTTTTTGGCGGAACAGAATCGTTCAACTAGGGATATTCAGAGTTACTTGGGGCATAAACAGATTCAAAATACTGTTCGGTATACTGCGGAGAACCCCAGGCGGTTTGAGCATTTTGATTGGCAGTGGGAGCAGCCTTTTTGAGTTTAAGAAACGTTGATGACTGAGTTTCTTACTTTGCATCCCCAAGTTAGTCTTAGAGCGCATTTTCGATGCCAAGACCGCGCAATAACTTTGCTCAGTCGTCGCTCCAAATTTTTCTTAGCGTACAATTTTCCTTTTTTGGCACGGTGATGCCATATTTAACCATAAAATTACGTTGAAATAGGAGCAATGATAGGAGTTACAGATAATCTCTATATCTACCTCTGACATAGTTCCTGAGCGTGTCAGAACACCAGCAGAAGGAGGTGGATATGTAGATTTATTAGCTTGTAGATGTTGTGAACTGCAATCATAAATGCCCAAAACTGCAATCAAGGCAATTTTGAAACCACATTAATCTGCAACTAGAGGTGGTCTCAAAACCACAATAAATGCGGCCCAAACCACAATAATTGCAACGAAACTGCAAACAAGCGTTCTGAAACCACAATAAATGCAACTAAGCCAAAAGCTATATCCAGAGCCAGTTTGAGAGATTTACGCTGCCCCAGGTGTCTAGATTAAACGGAGGATTAAATCAAACGTATATGCCCGATTAATGTGGTTTAATCTAGACAACATTCGTTCAATTAAATGAGAAATCAAGTTTTTTCCGACAAGTGTAATCTACTTGTTTATCAAGCATCCTGGTCTGTTTAAATTGAAAAAATCACCTGGGATGAAATTGAGAAAAAACCTTTAAAGTGGACACTTTCAGGATAATTGCGTTATCAAAGCCGAAAAACCTTATGGCTAAAGGATTATAGGCTATTTGCAATTAATGTGGTTTCAAAACCGTTGTTTGCAGTTTAGTTGTATTTAATTTGGTTTGAGTTGCATTTATTGTGGTTTTGAGACACCCCTTAGTTGCAATTTAATGTGGTTTCAAAATTGTCTTGATTGCAGTTTTAACGATTTATGTTTGCAGTTCGCTACATGTAGACCCAAGTCAGAAGAATTTGATATTGATGCATCTGCATTTGCTCTTCGGTGCGCTCTAGAACCTATGATTATCGAAGATGCTGCTCGACGTATCGTGCAATTCGCAACTAACAAACCATATGATGCTCTATTAATTGATCGTAGTCGCCGATTAAGTCGCTCCACCGCTCACACTGTTTGGGAGTACTCAGCCTGGGAAGCGTCCAGTGTAGGCGTTGCTTCAAAAAACGATACCAATGGTCAACAGTAAAGCGCCGCAAGTAAAATTGCCAATTTAGTAAAATGTGACGCTTTTTATAACATCAATCCAACAAATAAAAATTGTCAGACTATTGATAGATAGCAATATCTATAAAAAGAAAGAATAGCTGCTCTTATGAAGGATATAGCATTTACTTAAGTTTTGCGCGATTGCGGTAGTAGCCACGAAAACTCAAGCATCAGCGCAATGTTATTGGTGATGTTATACATCTATTTGTTTTAGTTTAAAAACTTTTGATTTAATTGTTTTTGGGTTTATAGCCGAGATAAGTGTAATTTCCGGCTAGATGCGGCTGAAAATTAATTCATGTCAATATTTAGGTAAAAATCATGTCTAACAAAGCATTATTATGTGGTATCAACACATACAAGAATTACAGCGGTTTAAATGGCTGTATTAACGATATTATCCATATGTTGCAATTGCTGATAGATGTCTTTAATTTTGAAACAGTTAACATTCATAAATAAGGTTTTTCGGCGATTTTCGGCTCATAGAGCAATTTTATTTCTAAAAAGCTTGTGTAGCAAGGTTTTAGGCGGTACGTGGCAACTCATGTCACGCTCGCTACTTTTACCCCATTATGGAACTAAAATGCCTTTTATCAGAATTGAAACTAATCATGACTTCAGTTCAGAAGTTATTCATGATGTCATCACTCAAATTACTGAACAAGTTCATATCATCAAAGGCGACCCTCAGTCCATGATCTTAGTAGTTGTCAACACCAAGGTTAATGTAGCTTTTGGTGGTGATTATGAAAAGCCTGCGGCTGTTGTTCAAGTAATGAACCTGAGAATGTCTGTAGAGATTACCACCAAGCTAATAGAAATCATCAGCGATATTCTACTAGCAAAATTCAATGTTTCAGCTAACAGAATGTATATGTTTTTTCAAGAATATACAAAAATGCATTTGGTTGGCTGGAATCGCACAACTTTTGAGCAAATATTAGGTGCTGATAATTTAGCAGATGTAGAAGCGGCTCGAAAAGAAAGTGCAGCCGCAAACAAAAAACAGCAATTGAATGCACCAGGAGTTATAACAGATATGAGTAACTTGATCCAAAGAATTATTGCAGGTGAAGTATCACTAGAAGAATATACCAAAACAGAGAAAGAACGTTTAGTTTACAATATTCTGTCTGATTTACCTTTAGACTCTCTTTTAAAAATCAAACAAGAGTTGAAGGGAAATGTAATTGCCAAATCACGACGAGCTTTTGGGAAGGTAGTACATCGTGACTCGCTGATTCCTATTCCCAATTTAAGTTTAGAGTTATGGGATAGAGATCCATTTGGGTCAAAAGATTATTTAGGCATTGGAGAAACGGATAAAACAGGACAATTTGAAATTTTCTATAATCCGAAAGCAGGAGGTTTTGGTGATGCACCGGATTTAGAATTAAGAATTTTTAATCCGCCACAAAATGTCGTTATTGATAGTAAAAAAAGTGAAGTCAGGAACTTAATTGAAGTTAAAAACGGGACTGATAATGTTACAGATGACTATGATTTTGGGTTTGTGCAAATTTTATATTATGAGTACGATCCGCAATATCCGTTATTTTCTTACAGCCTACCAGATTCCATTCGCCATGATTTTGTACCTGAAGCTTTAGCCAGGACAATGCAATCTGTAGCCAAGTATAACCAGATAATGGATAGACTCATCCAAATAAATCGCCGTAATCCTCATGAGCCATCCTACGATGAAATTCAAAAATCATTTCCGGAAACTTTAACGCTAATTTTAGAAAAAGACCATAAAGGCTATACCAGAAGTGATGAATTTTTTGGCAAAAGGATATTAAACGGTTTCAATCCAGTGATTTTAAAAAAGGATAAGAATAATCCTTCACTATATACTACTGCTTTTAATGGTGATAAATTTACTCTGACAGGCAAAATAGATTTGCCTAATTACAAAGTCAAATTTGAATTAAAAGACGGAAAATTACTACCTGTTGAAATTACGCTGCAATTCCGTGAAGATAATTGTTTGCAACCAAATCCACCCTTAAAAGCACCACAGACTTATACCTCTACTGATGGTAATAAGTGGTTGCAAGCTAAACGAGTTGTTCGGGCTACTCATCTGGGTGTTTTAGGTGAAGTGAAAGGACATTTAAGCCAGTGTCACTTTAACATGGAACAGTATGCAATTGCTTTCTTGAGAAATATTAGAAATAATCCGCTACGTGGTTTATTATACCCCCACCTCAAAGAAGTAGTTCATATTAACAAATTTGGGCGTCAAATCCTCATGAACCCCATAGAAGGTTTTTTTGCCAAGCTAGAACCCATGATTATTGACCCAGATATGTTGCGATGGGTAAGAACAAATATTGGAACATATGATTGGACAGATTGGCAACCTAGAAAACCTCTGTGTGAAGGTCATACATTTGCCAAACTCGGCAATTTATACTGGGATATTCTCACTACTCATGTAGAGTCATTTTTTGCCACTAATCAAGAAGAAATTGCTAAAAATTGGACAGAAATACTCAATTTCTCCAACGATTTAGTACAACATAGTGTTCTTTATGTTCCTCTGAGTATGGAACAAGTAGATGATGGCGATGAATGGTATGATTTAAACGAAATTGAACACTCATCAAATCCACGTCAAGAAGTTAATGGTGAATTAAAAGCCATTAGACCTATTACTATATCACCACAACCAACTGAGCAAGATATAGCAAATATCAAACAGGTCTGTAAGTATGTGATTTATCAATGCACTTTTTGGCATACTTGGATTCACAATGAACATAATTCTGAATTTGGTGAATTGAAGTACGGCGATTTGTTAACCAATGGCTCAATGGGTGACGAAGATGACGAAAGTGTATTACCAGGTCGTCAGGTAGCTAGTATCATTTTGGCTGTAACCAATATGCTGACCAATTTTAACTACGGCTATATCCTCAAAAACGAAGATGGAGACGTACCACCAGAGTTAATCAAACTCATTGAAAGTAAAAAAGCAGAGTTTGAAAAATTAGGATTCGATCTTGCAACCTTACGTTCTAGATTGAATAGCTAATATAGTAATCCTAAATGATTCGTAAATATTTTGTTTTGACCGTTAACTGTTGACTGTTCACAATCAGCAATCAACAGCCTCTAGGAATTTATCGAAACTCACATGGGATTGCTATATCTGGTGTAAATAGTAAAAGCAATCAGCCTTTTATCACTCCCTTTTTTAGACATGAGCAATTGAAATAACATCTACAAATATGAGGGACTTTCGCCTGGTATTAAAAAATAGATAATATTGAGATATCATCGATTATGACAAAAACAAACAATTTAATTACTCAAGATGAATTGGATTGGGGTCAATGGATAACACTTAAAGATGTTCAAATAGTACCACTAGAAATTGAGTATTTTTGGTCAGCATTTGATAATTATCTGGAATTTCTCAAGGGTTTTAGTGGACGTACAAATGTTGAATTAGAAACTGATGACGGAAAACCCACAGACAGACCTGGTGCTATTGTTAGATTTGATTTCCAAGGCTCACTAGTGCGTGACAGATTGCTGTACAACGATCGCCAAAATCATGTCTGGAAAATGGATATACCGGAGGCAACTAACCTCTTCACGTTGTATGTAGTCACTATCAGCGCCCGTAAGATAGATGATCATCACACAGAAGTTTCTATTACTGTAGAGTTAGTATTGCAAAGCCATAACCGCGAGGAACGTGCCGAAGCTTTGCAAACACTCAAAGCATACCTCCCCAAACGCATCGCTGAAATTATCAAGTTTCTGCAACACAGAGATGGTGAGGCGTTTAAATTAGCACCTTTAAGCGAATCAGAAATTAGACAACTAGCAAAAAATTTTTATACAAAAATCGATCAACATGTTCCAGCATCTGAACTTGTACCTTTTTTTGACTTTGCAAACCACTGTTTTAAAATGCAGTTTCCTAGCTCTACATTGCAAAATCAAGAAGAATTTAATCAATGGTATGAAGGTACTATTAATACCTTTTTTGATGAAATTCATGCAGTGAAAGAAATTAGTGTGAAAGCTCTGGCTGATCACGCTGATGTTAACGCTATCATCCATTGGGAAGGTAGCACTTGGAAAGCACCATCTGCCCACAGTAAAAGGGTTATAGCCGATGCTCAACATACCTGGGTAGTAGTGCGATCGCCCGATACATTCAAACCCATTTATAAAAGCTATATTGTTCACAAACTAGATTTTGCTGCGGATTCATCCAAGCCATAACTAAGGTACAAGCACGGTTCTTAGGGGGGCTTTCCGCCTTCACTTGCCATTTAAAGCCTAATTTTATTACTTGTTATTGATTATTTTTGCCTGCATAAGATGTCAGACTTTATCCTACTCTAAAAGGCTAGATAATCGTATTTGTGCTATTTGGTATTTTATTCATCATTATAATTCTTGTTGTAACGCCTAAATTTATTATCACTACATATTTACCACTACCCTAATGGTAAAAAACCGGGCAGAAGTGGGTATGACAGTTCGGCGTTAAAATTTCAATGAATCTTTGACCGAAAGCGATATTACAAGGAGGTTTCTATGATTTTTGAACCCTTTACGATTAAAAATGTCACCTTGAAAAACCGAATTCTAAGGTCGTCTATTGGAGGAAGAACCTCGTACTACGACGGCACCGTAACCTCTGCTTGGAAAAACTTTGAGAAAAGATTCGCGGAAAACGATGTGGCTGGAATTATTTCAGCCACAATCACCGTAGATGACCGCAGATGGTCGCCATTAGAATACCCCAAGATTAGCAACGATAAATTTATTAAACCGTTGCGAGAAGGAATTCAAGCCGTTCAAAAATTTGACTGTAAATATATCATCCAAATTGGAGACGCTGGCTATCAGACCCAAACGAGTTTATTTTCTCAAGAAGCAGATGCGAAGTCCGCTTCTTCCGGCTTCGATCTTCTCTTTGGGTATCGCAATCACAGCATTGAAATGTCTGTGGAAGAAATCGAACAGACGATTCATAACTTTGCCGAAGCGGCAAGACGAGTTCGAGAAACGGGTTGCGATGGCTTAGAAATTACGGCTTCCAAGGGCTATATTATTCATCAATTTTTAAATCCAGTCTCTAATCGAAGAACGGATGAATACGGCGGGTCTGTAGAAAAGCGATTTCGTTTTTTACAAGAAATGCGAATTCGAGAAGCCTCTGCATGAACTCAGAGTTAAGTATGAAATTAGTAGCTATTTACTCTTTACTCAAATCCGCGATCAAATTGGATAAAGCTTTTTTGGCTAACATCCCTTTTAGAGCTAGTTAGATAGTAAAAAATTGTCAAATGGTCAAGTTACAAACTGAATCTTCACCAGTTACAGTAAAAATAGATTCTCAAAAATACTGGAACGCTACTGGTATTTATTTAGAAACAGGAGCAATTTATACTTTTGAAGTAAAAGGAGAACAGTTTTGGTATGATGCCACGATTAAAACTGATGCATATGGATATACAAAACCTTGGTTCCGTTGGGCTGAGATGTTCCGAAGAAAACCAAACGAAAACTGGTTCTCTTTAATTGGAAATATTGGTCAGTCTGTTGAACAAGAGTTCCTAATTGGAAAAAAATTAGAGAAGTATAAAGTTCCTTTAGCTGGAGAGTTATTTTGTTATGCCAATGATATTCCAATAATGTATTTTAACAATCATGGTTCTTTGAACTTAACTATTACAAGATTGAGCTAATCAACAAACGCATCAAAAAACTGGTGGAACTTAATTAAGTTCTTAGGTCGATAAGGTGGAAACTGTTTTAATTTCCATCGCATTTTTGTACTTGAATGAATATTGTTATTAAAAAAATCTTGATCAAAAACGGTGTAGTCTTTTAAATCATGATCGGGATTAACAATGTCTCGTTCGATGATTCCGGTTAATCCTTCAAACCATTGAAGTTGATTATTAAAAGCTTCTTGAAAGTTGGCATGAATTCCTTTCTCCACAACAGTTTGGATATCATCAATAAACTCAAGTTGAGAGTTGTCTAGGTTTTTAGTCTCGTCCACCATCCATTTTAAAGTGATATCTGATAAACCGCTCGTTTCTTGTCCACCACCAATGCAGCTATGATTTCCTGGAAACCAGACTTGGCGAAGTTTGGTGTCAGCTCCATCGCTAATTCGCATTGGTGTGACATTGAATATTTCACGTCGTTCATCAATTGCAACTGCATGTAGTGCGTTTTCAATTAGCCTATTTACTTGAGTATCGTGGAATTTATATTTATGATTAATCCAGTCGCTAATGAACGGGGTTTGTTTAGGAACACCCAGTTCGCCAACAGTATCCCAACAAGCTAGTAACTTAATTGGAACGTGTTCTCCATACTTGTTTCGGAATGCAATTGCATCTGGATCATTAGGGCGAATATGATGAACCCGATAGAGATTGTACGCTTGTGGTATTTGACGAATATGCTGTCGTTTTAGCAATCCAGAACAGTAAATCATCCCTGCTAAACTTCGTACAGTATATGCACCACGACTAAATCCAAATAAATAGATTTGATCATTATTTTCATAGTTTAAACACAAGAAACGATATGCGTCTTGAATGTTATTATCAATGCCCCAGCCAAAGGCTCCACCAGCAATTTTGTCGAAGTCATCATAGCCACTACCAAGTCCAGCTTGATAATAAATTACTTGAGATGTACCATCAGCTCCCTTCGGCTTGATCATCTGAGCTATTTTGACTACATTTGTGGAAAATGGACTATACAAATTTTGCCAAGTACCATCGCAGCAAACGATTAGACATTTGCTCATAATTTCCCCCGGCTGGCATATGCAGTTAGATAAAGTTAATTAATTACAGATATTTATTGTCTTTGATTCATATACCTATGGAATGATAAATTTATTCAATTGCAGAATCTCATATCTTGCACCTCTACGTATAAACCCAGGTAAAGTCAAAAGATGCGCGATAAAGCTACCTAATTTTTATCAGCTTTTATCGTCAAATCAAGAAGTTTGCTTTTTTACTGAGTAATAAATTTATATCAATTTTTCTTGGTGCAAGATGTGAGGAATGAAGCTCAAGCAGTGCAATCCCAAACTAATGCCCACACTGGACTATAGAACCCATTTGGGATCTTGGACGACGAGCTAAGATCAAAAATAAATGCCATTTAATTACAATGCGTGTCGTTTAGGGGAATCTCAGCCAGTCACCGTTGGGTTTTCTGATGCAGTTTGAGAAACCTTGATTTCAAATCCTACAGTTTCCGAGCGCAGGCCAAACTTTAAGTTTTACATTTAGGGGTAAAAGTAGCCAAGGCGAATTTTGCCGCCATGCGTCGTCTGAAAATCATAACCAGACTTGGTTTCAGAAAAAAAATTGACTTTCACTTAGAAATTAGGATTTGACATACCAGATCCACTACTTTTATTCGTACCATTTGAACCCCTCTAATTTTTGTAGCCTGAAAACCCTGTGGCTACGTGACTCAATGCTGTGCCAAATAACTTAGACTTTTATTGATACAGCCAAAATAAGCTTTTTCTCCATTTTTTGGTGACAAGAGCGATTTTATTTCTATAACTCTTTCACAGCAAGATTTTCAAGCTTTGCATGGCGGTAAAATGTGTCTTCGCTATTTTTACCCCTGGTAAGAAATTAATTACTATAGTTTCTTAATTTTGTTATCTAGCCTTAATCTTGCTAATGACTCCAATCTCTCCTTGCACATAAAATTTACAACCAAGATTCAACAGACAATGTTCTCACTTGCTGAATCCTTTGAAAATCCCTGTCGGCTGACACAAGGATAAGACCATGTTGTAAGGCTACAGCCGCAATCCAAAGGTCATTTTCATCAAACCCCAGGTCTGTCACTTGAGTTTTTCTCCGCTTGCTTTTTTCTTTGGGGCCAAATTGTTTCATCAAGGCAGCTTTGAGTTGACCGTAAATATTAGCCGTGTCCTCTGTAACACCGTAGATGCGGATATCTTCTATAAATTCTGTCAAAGAAACAAGATTGGTTTCCCTCTGTGCAGAATTTTCCATCATATATGTAAGTTCTCCCTGCACAATTACGCAGGTAGCGATGTTTAATTCTCCAACCTCAGTTATTCGACAAATGACGTTTGGTTCGCCAAGAATGATAGCACTACAGTGATTAGTATCTAGCAGGTACATTACTCAAAAGGATTCAAGTCATAATCGAATTTGGCTTTGCCACGAGTTGCGTAAACAGACCTCAGACACTCATCAAAGTCATCACCTGCCCAAGTTCCTGCGTGTCTAAGAATGGAACGACCGGAAGCCGGACGGTAGGGTAGCTGAGAACTGTCTGTCGGTTTTTCTTCTGGTTGAGGTAGTGTATCGGAATCAGTTGTTTCTGGCTGAATGTGCGGGGATTGAGTATTCTTTTTGACTATTGTTTGCTTGGTTTTCAAAAAGCGTAGAAAATCAAGAGTTTCTTCTAGGAGAGAATCGGGAGAAGATTCAATTTCTTGGAGCAGGAGTTCTTTAATAGTCATGTACTTAATCCTCTGCTAGTATTGCTTCCATTTGCATCAATAACTTTTCTAATTTTTTCTGTTTTTTCGGGTCATCCCAGGCTTTGGTCTTTTGAAAACGATGGGTGATATCTTGCATCTTCTGCTTTAGCGATTGGGGTTGTTCCTTGGGAGTCAGAGCAGCTTTAAGCCGCTCCCTGATCTGAGCAAGAGATAAATTTTGAGTTATTGCTTCTTCCAGTAATGCTTTTCTCTTGGACTCATCCTTTAACCGAGCAATGGCTTGAGCTTTAGTGTAAGCAATTCTGCCCGTTCGCAGTGCTGATAAAATTTCACTTGGTAAATTTAGTAGTGTTAGCCTAGTTGTAACGAAAGACTCCCAAGTAATAAATGCTAGGTGATCAAAAACAGCTTGAATTTCCTGGGATTGGGAACTAATCAAAACGTTTTGATTAGAATTGCCAACCACTTCATTTCGCATCCGGTAAAGAAGAGAAGGAACCTGTGCCAAATCGATTTTCAGTTTGAGACTTAATAGTTGAAGAATTCCTTCCGTTTCTTCAACAGGGTTTAGATCCTCACGCTGTAGGTTCTCAACAAGGGCTAGTTGAACTGCCTCATCATCGGTTAATTCTCTTACAGTTACAGGAACTGAAGTTAAGCCTGCTTCAGTGGCAGCCCGATAACGTCGCTCTCCCGCTACTAATTCATACTGACCATTTTTTTTTCCAGGCCGAACTAATAACGGTTCTAAAATTCCATGTGTTGAGATTGATTCCTTCAATTGTTGAAGTTTTTGAGAGTCAAAATAGCGGCGAGGTTGGTTTTCTGTCAGAATGATTGAATCGGTAGATATTTCATGAACATTGGACAAATCAGCCTCGAATTTCCAATCATCTTTCAAGCTATTACGCCTTGCCATAACTCAAAGCCTCCTCAAAAAGCTGCTCATAATCTTTTGCAGCTATTGATGCCGCATCACCAGACATATTAAAAACGGTAGCAGATTGACCCGGTGCATCAGCAATCACCTGTCGCTGATAAATCACTTGCTTGAGTAAAGTTAGCCCTTGGGTTTGGGATAAAACCTCTTGGGCTTCCCTCAATAATACAGTTCCTTTTGAAGCTCGACTTAAAAACATCACTGCTTTTGGAGTTCCTTTGCGGATTTTCTGAGCTTGGTTGACCAAACGGACAATATCTTTAGTTGCTAGTAGATCGAGATTTGATGGCTGCACAGGCACTAATGCCAAATCAACACTCAGCAATACGGCTTTAGCTGTTTCGCCAAGGACGGCTGGAGAATCCACAATAACTGCATCATACTGTCCTGAGTACAGCGTAATTTGGTCAAATAGATCATCTGGATCATTGACAACTAAAGAAGGTAAGTTAAGTTTTTCTAGCCACTGGCTGGAACTTGTTTGTCCATCCGAGTCAATAACTATCACATTATGCTTTCTCTGGGCTAACCAGTGTGCAAGATGGACTGCTGTCGTTGATTTTCCACAGCCACCCTTTCTGTTTAAAACGCCAATTAACATTGATTCTGCCTAATATTTTTAAGCTTTGCTTTGAGCTTACTGCCATCAATTATGCTGCTGTTTTATGGACTGCTAATTCCAGATATTTGTTATCTTCTGTATATCTAGAGACGTTTGCAGTCCAGAGAGTGCTTGAATTTCGTCATCACTTAGCCGAAATGAGATGACTTGACTAGCCATAGAGTATACCCTGTATACGTGCTTGTCCACATAGTAGATTCTTGTCTACAGAATGTCTATATTAATGTTTATAAAATTGGCAACACGCTGCATACCATTAAGATTGAATCAGACCGCGATTAAAAAAAACAACAATTATGGCATCTGCCGAGCCTACGCCTAATGAACCTACTAATAATGAGTTGCAGTTTATTCAATCTCTTGTAGCTCAACCAGAGGAAAAAACTCAAGAGTCTCTAGAGCTTTCTACAACTGAGCTAGAAGCAGATCCTTCACTGTCAGTCTCAACTGATGATGAGCAAGTAAATTTTGAGACTGATTCACAAATAGATGATATCGAAGCTTCAGGGGCGATATTTCAAGCTGTTGGCATAATTACAGGGGAAGTAGACTTAAATTCTTCTGGCAGCAGCACTGTTACTATTGGTCGAAATCAATACCCACTTTTCTACATTCCGCGAAAACTGAAAGTATTTGAAGCTCTCAAGAAAGAAATAGAAACTACTGGCAACCGGACTCAACGTTTAATAGTTTATCCAAAGGCAATTCATTTTCCGCGCAAAGAGCAGCCCCTAAAAATCGCTTTTCAGCTAGTAGGTTTTGACAGAGGGCGATTTCAAGAGGCAGTCTCAGGAGAGTTAGAAGACTTGGAGTTTAAATTATCAGGGCTGTGGCAGTTTATTCCAGTCTGCCCTAGTCCCTGCATTTCTGTGTTCCGTAACTTTACCCGTGAAAGACTGGAATATATTAAGCAAGCCGAACCAGCTCGTAAGGTGAAATTCATGAAGGCTAGCCATGTGCCTTTGCTATGGAAGGATGCACCAGTTAGACCCTTTAGATTTAATCCCAAAGTCCCGAAAGTTGAGCAAGGACATCCAATATTTGTTACACTCAAAGCGAAATTTCTACCGGGGCGTGATGTATGGGGTTTTGTCGCCCTATTAGCACCACCCCAAGAAACTGCACCCCGTTTCCTGAAAGCCTCCAAACAAGATAAAGCCACAGTCCAGCAAGAGTCCAAAAAGAATAAACCCAAAGGGCAACGACCATCTAAAAAGGATCATACAGAGCGCCCCAATCCTCCAGGTAAACCAATTCTGAAAAAAAGATCCCAAGAGGTTGAGGGTGAAACAGACAAATAACTATTACATCTGAGTGCAAACAATATCTGCAATCGCTCAACGTGCTATAAGTGTTGGCGTTGTCACACGGCTCAAGGTAAGTTGGTAGCGTGTGATGGCACGAAACGATCGTCTCCAACGGGGCAGCCCATCGCTGCCTTGAAGTGAAAGGAAAATTCTTTCAAAAAACCGAAAGTAAGAAACGTCTTGATTTATTTTCTTAGTTTGATGGTTACAGCCAAGCGATACCAATGGTTTTGAGAGCCATTATTTCGCACTGTTCTTGCTCGGTCGAAGTTTTCAAGCCACTCAAGAACTGGACGCTATTAAAACAAGGATTTGAACCAATAATGAGAATAGCTCTCATCACTTGAAAGGGCTGGTTATAATATAGTTATTAACATTTTTTTCTAACGACCTATAGATTCAATAATACCTTTTGCTGTCTGATTATATTTATGTATGATTTGTTGCAACATATCAAACATTTGTGATCTTTTGTCTATTATTCTCTTCAGCTTCATTGTCTCTACATCAATAGATGGCTCGTAGTGGCTTATTAAGACGACTAAAACATTTTCACGCATATTCAAAACTTTTTCTATTTGGCTTTCACTTAGTTTTAGTGAAAACCGTTTATAAACTCGTTTCATTTTTATATTGACTAGCTTGCTCAATCTGAGAAGAGTAAACATGTCTAATGATGATGTAGATTTTTTTATTGGGCGAACCGAATTTTCAACATCCTTGTCCATTTTTTTCATAATCGACATCATCATTAATGTAGTTTTATTTTCTGTGGTTAAAGTAAAATCGTTTAGAATGGTATGTATCAATTGGTCATTAGGGATATTGTTTGCAGGAGATGTTCTATCATTGTTAGGCTCTATCAATTCATCTTCTAAAGATTTTTTTTCACTTGTTTCTATTTTTATTAGTTTTATTATTTGTTGAGGATCTAATAATTCAATTACTTCCTCTGAATTATTTAAATCTTTAAAAATATTTGCGTTTTTTAGACGATGAGCTAATTCTATAATTGATGAGTTTTTCAGACCTTCTGCTGCCCTATCGATACAAGTATTTAATAAACGAAAAATTTCTTTTGCTTCTAGTAATTGTTCATTCCTTAAAAACACACGATTTAGTTTTGATTTCCCTGAACTAATTATTAACTTTACCTTCTCCCACCAAGGAGAATAGAGGATCTCAACAGCACAATACAAAACTTTGACTTCTGGTGACTTCAGTTCTAAGGGTAAAATGCGAGGTACTCGTAACAAATTGTCAAAACTAACTTCCAATAATCCCAAAGCCACTGCTTGATTAATCTGTTGATCGAGATTGGGAGTAGATTCACAAACTGCTAATATTGCTTCTTTTGGTACTGGCAACTCGTACAACAATCCCCGTGACAACATCTCTCGCATGGTTGTATCCATTTGTTGCAGCAGCGCCTTTGCCAAAACTTGCTCTCGCAACTTTACTGGATCTGCTGCTAACTGATTGAGAATTGCTGCTTGGTCAACTGTTGTATTTTGCAGAATCTTATCCAAGCATTCCAGCAAGCGGGGATTCCCATCCGCCAAGTTCTGCGCCTGCGATTTTAACGCCTCATCTACCTGAGATTTAGCACCAAAGGCTGGGAGGCGATTCACTTTTTTTGCAAATCTGCGCCTCGCAGTGCATCCAACGGCTGCTTGTGGAAATACTGCAACTGGGTAAATTCAAAGTCGTAACGACAGGTAATGATAATGCGGTGAGAAGTGTAATTTTCTCTAATTGCCCAAACTAAAGCCGTCAACACCTCTGCTGCTTCTGGTTTCAGCACATAACTCTCATTGCGGGGTTCTAAATTCACTTCAAAGTCATCTAATACTAACAAAAACCGCTTTGCTTCCTCATGCAACTGCTGGAAAACTCGCCGCAGCCGAAATCTCAAATCTTCATCGGGATTTTCTAGCCTTTTGCGTTGTTCATTGTCATCCAGCTTTTCTGTCAAGCGACTTACCAAACTACCTTCATCGATTATTCCTACCCAGATAACGCGCTCAAAATTTGGCAGTCGGTCACTAAGCCTTGCGGCTAAACTACTTTTACCCAAACCTCCCATGCCATAAATCAACACCCCAACTTTATCAGTTGGTTGACTCAGCACCCGCAAACAACTTTGCAATTGACGGCGACGACCAACAAAACTTTCCCGCGTCGGGACTTTAACTTCACCTGCGGGATCTAGAAATTGGGTAGAAACAGAAGGTGGTGCAGCTGGTTTACGTCCAGGAGTCTGCAAGGGTGTAACTAATGAACCTGGTAAATTGTCTGCTGCATACAGCCGTAATAAATGCCAATCCCGCGCTTTGTTCTTGATTAATGCTTGGTAGGTAATAGCAAGAGCCTCAGTAATTTTCTTTCCGGCTGACAATTCCTGATACAGTGCGGCAGCTGCGGCTGAAGAATCAAGATCTAAAACCTTTTGACCCCAACCCAAAACTGCTGTTGTACCCGATTGCAGCAATTCTTCAGCCATTGATGGCACAGATCCCGAACTGTCTGCTTGCCCAGTATGACAAGCAGAGAGGAAGATGAGTTTAGGCAGCCGGAATTGTAATTCTTGGGCAATATCCCCAGCAGTGGCATAGTAAGCTTCGCCTGTTGCGGTTTCTGTAATGAAGCGGGGTTGCTTATGTTGTAAAGTAGCATGACCCGTCAGGTGTAATACATCAAAATAATCTTTGCCGTAACCATCGACTAAATAACCCAACTCCGACAAACAGCCGCTTTCTTCCACTGTCAGCCCTAAAGGTAAAGGTGTCTGTGCCAGCACTGTCGCTTTCAAAATCCGTGCTTCCTCAGCCTCAAAATCCAGCACAGGTTCTACATTTAAGGGCGAAGTTGCCATAAATAAAACTTGCAGCGCACGGTTTTCTGGTTTCCCCTGAATTGTCAATTTTTTTACCGTGCTATTCGACACCCAACGCACGGGGACAACCGCACGCTGAACCAAAAAGTCCTTGCCATCGTGCAGCACTTCCCAAGGCAAATGGGCAAGTTTTTCTGTTGCGGCAATAGCTAAAACAATACCTTCCCGCCGATACTTATCCAGCAAGGGTTGCAACCAGCGATCACTCCCATCCAACCACTTATACAACTGCTGCCCAGTTATCGTATAGTCCTCTGGTAAACCTGAAACGTAATAATCTCGTTCTACCAAATCAATCAAACCAGCGATTTCTGTTAAAGAGAGTGATCGCTTCTGATACTCATTTGGATTATCAATAAAGTAACGTAACTCTACGTAATTCTCGTCAACTTGCTTGAGGTTAAGGTGGAGCGTTTGCATATTATTGCTCCTCTTTGCGTACCCTATAGTTTGTTTTTGTGTTATCTGTCCAATAAGGCTACCTGATGTTAATTGGCTTTTATCGCTAAATCAAAGGATTAGGGCTACTACTAATTAATAAAATTACATCAATTTTTATCGTGCAAGATGTGAGCGCCCAACGGGCGCGATTAACGCTCCCGCAAAATATGAAACAAGCACATTTTTATGATATTTCTCAAAGCCATACTGTATAACGATTCTAAAATGTGCAAGTTAGGAGGAGTTACTAAAAGTACGCCCATACTCAAAATCAGTCTACTAATATTCCCGATCTCTGAGAATCAAACTCGCTCATCTAAAATTTGACGAATTTCTTCTAGAGTTGCATCCTCCAAAAGGAGTCGTCTGCCATTGCGCCCCACAATCAACACCTTATCAATTCTTTTGCCAGGCTGTTCTTGTTTATACTCTTTATACCATTTACGGATTTGTTCGGCGATGGCGATCGCTCCCCCAACAATCCCAACGATGCTAGCAACTGTTGCTACGACTGGCTCTCTTTCTGGTGCTTCTGAGCTAACCCTATAGTTACCTGAGATACCGGGAATTGCTAAAAGTGCTTCTGTTGCAGAAACCGCATTTTCACCCTCAATTGCCAACCGAATTTCTGCCATAGATTTATCTAGTAATTTATATAGCCTAATTTTAGGTCATTTCAGATTTGGTTTCGCTCCGCTCTACCCATCTTTTCATCCGTCCTAACAGTAGAGCATGGTTATGGCAAATTAATTTTTTACGCCGTTTGAGATTAACTTCTTCATCCTTGTGGGATTTTTCCGAGGAGCCTGAATATTAATCATCACAAGCGTTTCTTAATTTTCGATTGAGCCGACCGTGATCGCTGTTTAAATCATCTTTATCTTAAGTCACAGACTCAGAATCTAAAGCATTACACTTATTTAGGAAAAAGTGTAATGTAGCTGTTAAAGTATTCTCAATTCATTGATGTCTCCGGCACTCGCCCTTACCACTACTGCTATAAAAATACCCCCAACAGGGGGCGAATGATGTGGTATATGTTCTTTAAAGAACAGAAGA
>NZ_JAVRBR020000029.1:0-19349 GCF_034531165.2 Dendronalium sp. ChiSLP03b
CGGGCGCTACAGCACCATTGTTAAGACGGTTTTTGCTGTCACGGTACTACTCAAGTGTAAGATTTCTTGACTTTAAAACATTCCTGAGACTGTGTTTCTTCTATATTTTGCTAGTGCGTCGCCGCGCTAGTTAGAGGCTCATATCTTAATGTGGATGAATATAGCTATACTCCCATAGATTGCCAATTCCAAAAGCTATGGATACTTAATAAGTGCAGCAATTCCAATATCATAGTAATTCGTAATTTGTAATACCTGCGGTCAGCCACCCTTCGTGTATCTATGTAATTCGTCATGAAGGGGCGCAAGGCAAGAGTGCAGTACTCAGATTTTTTATGGGTTGACAATATTAAATCTGTAGCTTTATTTTCAAATTACAAACGGTTCAAGCTGACGACTGTACCACTGTTGCTCAACGCGTTCTGCTACCAACGGTCTAACAATAAACTTGGGTGGGCAACCATCTCGAACATCAATCCGCACGCAGGAGTAAGGCAATTGCTGTTGCGAAGCATAGCCATTGCGACCAACATACAACAATGAATCTGCAACTTTGCGGGTGGAACTATCGGGAATGTCGCCAAATGTCTCCATTAATTCAGTTCCTTCTGGGCGCTGGCGGCGGGGCCGACGACCGCTACCACCAGAGATAATGTAATTGATGTGAGAGTCAGCGTATCCAGTATCAACCGTGCGGAGATATTCTAGACAATGAGCGTGCCCATTTAAAATTAAATCGACTATGGGACGTTCTTTAATTAGGGAACCAAGAGTTTCCGCCACTTGTTCCAACACCCAACGCAGGCGATGACGTACAGCCAAAGTTTGTGCTTGGTTCCACTTCGTCGCTTCTGTGACGTAGGGGGGATGGTGAAAATAAATTACACGTCCGCGCACTTCAGAAGTATTCCAAGATTCAATTAGTCTGCTTCGCAGCCAATCAAGTTGTTCAAAATCGATAATCGGTGTGGTGTGAGTTAGTTGTTTTTCAATATCGATTTTGACTTCATTGATTTGGTCTAACTTGGCACTGAGGTCGTCGAGTTGTTCAGCCTCGTCGGGGTTATTTGGATTGAGGCCATCGCATATTGTCAAAATCTGCAACTCTTCTTGGTCTATTTCCTGGCGACGCTTTTCCAATTCCTGGCGGTAAATTTCCCCTGCTTGCGTTGTTGGTAAAGGTGAAGGTGTATTAAAGGTATTAGAATCAAGGGCGAAGAAGTCAATACCGCCATAACGAAACGTATAATAACGGTTCGGTAAACGTGTAAACTGCCCAGGTTCGTATCGCAGACAGCGCCCTGTGTCAGTTTTAGCAGTGTAATGGCTATCTAAATGATTCTGTAACTCTTCTGGGGAAACAATGGCTGCCATATAGTCAAGAAACGCCCGTGCATAGGCATCACCTTGATTAGAACCATGCCAGCCAATCTCAAAATCTTTGTAACGTAGCATCCGACGCAGCCGCAATGTGCTTCCTGTCAGCAAACGATACATAAACGGCACATCATAGTAATCGTGATTGCCCAGCACTGGCAGAAACGGTAAGTTAAATACCATGCGATCGTAAGAAATATTTTTGGGATTGTCACCACCCACAAGAAATTCCCGGTAAGGTTCGATAAAATTTGCTGGGTAGTACTCATGAGAACCCACAACATAAATGACATCGCCAGTGTGTAGCATAAAACGGCAATCATCCTTGTGAGGAAGCATGAGTTCGGCTACTTCTCGCTGGGGATGATGTCCGTAATGGGATTTTGTCCCACTATCACCGATAACCATAAACGAAAATTCGGGGCTGTCTTCCTTGCGATCGTCTATGACCATACTAGTTTGGTCAATTCCCCGCTGTAGAATACTGGGATGCCTCCATCGCACCCGTTCCTTCATCTTTTGAATTTTCACAGGAATCGATGGTTCAGAAATCAATCTCATCGTAGATACTCCCAGATTTTAATCAAGAGTCAAGAGACGCGATTATACTCTTACGAGAAGCCGCTCTTACGAGCGTCTACGCGTCTGTACAAGAGTCAAACTTGAAGTTTCAAGCTCAAAGGTTCAACTTCCAAGTTCAAAAGCTCAAATTTCAGCTTCCAAGGTTCAACTTCCAAGTTCAAAGGCTCAACTTCGGTCTTTAAAACCTCAAAATTCACTATTAAAAGCTCAAGTTTATTAGCTTCTCTATGTGGCTTAACTCTTTTACTGCTACAAATCACTTTCCCATCTCCCTTGCTCTCTTTGTCTCCCCTGCTCCCTCTCCTCTCTTATTGATAACCCGCCGCTTGCAACAAAAATAGCTTGGCGTAACGCCCTCCAGCCTCTAACAATTGCTCGTGAGTTCCCTGTTCCACAATTTCCCCAGCTTCAACAACTACGATTTTGTCAGCCATCCGGACTGTAGAGAAGCGGTGGGAAATCAAGAATACCATCTGTTTTTTGGTCAGAGTGCGAAAATGATTGAAAATATCAAACTCTGCTTGGGCATCCATTGCCGAAGTTGGTTCATCTAACACCAAGATATCTGCCTGCGATCGCATAAAAGCACGAGAAAGAGCGATTTTCTGCCATTGCCCCCCAGAAAGTTCCTGTCCTCCCTTGAACCAACGACCAAGTTGAGTCCCAAAGCTTTGGGGCAATTGCTCAATGAAAGGTTGGGCCATGCCTTTTTCGGCAGCAACATGCCAGCGGGTTTTGTCTTCGAGGTGTTCTACATCGCCTACGCCGATATTCTCCCCGACTGTGAATTGGTAGCGGACAAAATTCTGAAAAATTACACCAATACGACGGCGCAGCACGTCTACATCCCATTCTTGCAAGTCCAAACCATCTAGAAAAATTCGCCCGGAGTCTGGAGTGTAAAGTCGGGTAAGCAGTTTAATTAAAGTAGTCTTACCAGAACCGTTTTCACCTACAATTGCCAATTTTTCTCCAGGTTTTAAATGTAAGGAAATGTTTCTCAATGCAGGCTTGAAACTGCCTGGATAAGTGAAAGATACATTCTCAAAGCGGATACCATCTTGAGGATTTAAACCATTGGTTGCTTCACCCCAAGGCTTTACTACTTCTTCTTCGAGGAAATCGTAGAGATTTGATAAATATAAGTTGTCTTCATACATTCCCCCAATAGAAGTAAGGGCACTAGAGAAAGTAGACTGTCCTTGGCGAAACACTATCAGATACATTGTCATATCTCCCAAGGAAATCCGACCTACCACCGTTTCCAACACAATCCAAGCGTATGCTATGTAAAAAGCAGCGGTACTCACTAAACTCAAGAGATACCCCCACAGTCCCCGTCGCAGAGTTAAGTCACGGTCTTCGCCATACAGTTGATGAAACAGGTTACGGTAACGTCTCAGCAACATTTCCCCAATCTGGTAAAGCTTGACTTCTGTAGCATAGTCTTCTCTAGCCAGCAGATTTTCTATATAGTGCTGTTGACGGGTTTCTGGCGCACGCCAACTAAACAAGCGAAAGGCTTGCCCAGCAAATTTTGTTTCAGCAATGAATGCAGGCATAGCTGCTATTACTAGCACTACCACTGACCAAACTGATAACTTCACTAGCAAAACGCCGTAAGTAACGAGGGAAAGGGCATTTTGTACCAATCCAAAGGTGCGATTTACTAAAGACAGAGGACGAATTGATGCTTCTCGCCTAGCATTAGTCAGTTTGTCGTAAAATTCTGAATCTTCAAACTGCTTGAGTTCCAATGTCAGCGCCTTTTCCAAGATGAGTACATTTACTCGCTGACCTAATAACACCCGCAATAACGACTGACAAACACTCAGTCCTCGCTGACTGCCTGCTAATAAAGCTACTGCGATCGCTTCTAATCCTACATACAATAACGGCTGAGAAATATTGGCAAAATTATGGCTTTCTGAAGCACTTTGAGAAGCTAAGACTACCGCATCAACGATTAACTTCCCGATGTAGGCGATCGCTGCTGGTAAAAGACCAGCTACTAAAGTTAAAGTAGCAAGGATGATGGTTAAAGAGCGATTGGTATTCCACACTAAGCCTATAGCCCGTCCGCTGTAACGGAAAACTGCCAGTGATTGGCGCAGGGCATTTCGTTTCTTTTTAATCTTCATTATTCTTTTTATAGCGTGGAAATACCCGTATTTGCATAAAGGGGATTGCAAATTGGGATAAAGCCACCAGGCTACCTCACCGCACTGCCTCCTCCTGAATTCTGCTGTATATCGTCCACCTTATCTTGTTAATATTTAGCTAATTACTATTGACGATGCTGGTTACTGCCATAATTTTCTCAAATTGGAAGTTGTTAGCTAAATCTGCTAAATATTTGTTCAGCAAATTATTTGCTGAAGGCATTTGCTCAATTAATTCTAAAATTAGATCGTCGCTACATTGCGCTGCGGCATTGTATACCTGTGCTACCCATTCATTTGACATTTCAGATAACAAAGGTAGTAAATCATCAGGTGTCAAAATTTGTTCTTTAGTCTGTTGTCTAGCATCCAATGTTTGATTACCTTCTTCTTTATAAAGATATTGAACTCCTAAATATTTACTAAGTTTTTCTAAGATATGCTCTTGTCGGAAGGGTTTATTAATCAAATCATCACAACCTGCTGTCATCATTGCCTCTCGTTGCTCCTCGAAGGCATTAGCAGTTAGAGCGATAATGATGGTATGAGCATCGGGAACAGAAGAATCTTGTTTCTGCTGTTTCTCCCGCTCCCTTGCTTTAATCTCTCTTGTGGCTGCATAGCCATCCATAACTGGCATCCGCATATCCATAAAAATCAGGTGTGGTTGCCATTCTATCCATTGGGCGATCGCTTGTTGACCATCGCTAGCCTCCCGCACGTTAAAGCCAACAAATGTTAGTAACTTAACTAGTAAAAGACGATTATCTGTAACATCATCAACTACTAAAATACGGTATTCTTTTTGCTCTAGTGCTAAACCAATAACTTGATGTTGAGCTTGGTGTATTTGAATTTCGCTGGCTGAAGCTAAACCAATCTGAATATCAAAGGTAAATGTGCTACCTGTACCCAAAACGCTACTAACAGTAATATCTCCCCCCATCAATTGTACGTATTTACGGCTAATTGCTAACCCCAATCCTGTTCCTTGTTGAGATTTTCTGCCAGTTTCAGTTTGCCCAAAAGCTTCAAAAAGTAAGTCCATTTCTTGTGGAGAAATACCAGCACCAGTGTCTTCTACCTCAAAGATTAGGGATTGGGAAACAAGAGGTAGAGGGGATGGGGGGCTGAGGAACTGAGGGCAGTTAGACAAGATTGCTTTTTTCTCCTCCGCTCCTTTGCAGTCCTCAGCCCTCAATCTCACACGCAAAGTCACACTACCACTATCAGTAAATTTGATGGCATTGCCTAAAAGGTTTAGCAAGACTTGACGCAGCCTGCTTTCATCACTTTGCACATATTGGGGAATTTCAGGACTACATTCAAATAGCAGTTTTAGCCTCTTGGAAGTAGCGCGGAAGTGTAACATTTCTTCTAGGCTTTGCAAAAGGCGACTTAAGTCAAAACTGCTGACATTCAATGTAGTTCTGCCAGCTTCAATTTTGGACATTTCCAAAATGTCGTTGATTAAGTTGAGCAGATGTTCGCCAGCACGATTGATAATTGCTAGGTTTTGTAGATGTTCTTTAGATAGAGAGCGATCGTGGCTCATGACCTGGGTAAAGCCGAGGATAGCATTCAGTGGGGTACGCAATTCGTGACTCATGTTAGCGAGAAATTCGCTTTTGGCACGGTTGGCAGCATCAGCAGCTATGACAGCTTGTTGTAAAGCTTGTGACTGTCTTTGAGTTTGTGCTAGTAATTGTGCCTGCTGTAAAGCAACTCCTAACTGATTGCCGATTTGAACTACAATGTTGATTTCTCCGGTTTTCCATTGACGGGTGCCAGAATTTTGATAACTCACCAATAATCCCCATAGTTGATTACCACAAAAGATGGGGACAGTAATATAGGCTTTTGCCTGAAAGCGTTCTAAGAGGTTGATGTAACGAAGGTCAAACCCAGCTTTGTAGATATCTGGCACACAGCGGAAACTTGCACCTTGGCTTGCTTGCAGATAAGTATCTTGTTGGTTGTTGGCGCTATCCAACATTTTCAGAACGCAACGACCATCTTCTAGCGCACCCTCTGTGAGATTGGGGTGATTTTTGTGTTCCTCTATCAAAGAAATCCAGCCTTCCGCAACTGATTCCGAGACAAATTCGCCATCCCAGTCGGGATTGAAACGATAGACGACAACGCGATCGCAATTAAGCACTTGCCGCAATTCTTGGGTTGTGGCTGCAAATATCGTCTCCAAATCTAATGTCTGACGCATCCGTTGAATTACTTGAGCGATCGCTCTTTCCCGTTCTGCACTCTCATATAAAGCTTCTTCTGTCAGTTTTCTCTCGGTGATATCTGTAATTGTACCGATATAGCCTTTAACTTTTCCGTCTTCGCCAATGTCTGGTAAAGCTTGAGATATTACCCAAACAATTGTGCCATCAGAGCGCAAGCAGCGATGTTCTGACTTAGATGGTATTGTTCTTGCTGCTACTGCCTCGCACCATAAAATATCTATGCGATCGCGGTCATCTGGATACAGAGCATTTGCCCAACCTTTGCCCAAAGAATCTTGCAGGGGAAGCCCTGTAATCTCGCTCCAGCGTTGATTTAAATATAAGGCGTTGCCATCAACATCGGTGTGGAAGATGCAAACTGGAGAAGCTTCGGCTAATGTTTGATACCGTCGCTGGCTTTCTTGTAAAGCTAGTTCTGCTTGCTTGCGATCGCTAATTTCCACCATCACAGTGCCAACACCAGAGGGGCGATTGTCTTCACCTGGTATGGGAAAATAAGAAATTATGAAGTGGCGGATAATATCTGGCTGCTTGGGTAATGGGCTGCTGATTTCTAGGTTGAGAATAGGTTGATTAGTCGAGAGTACTTGTTCGTAAAACGGTGTCACCAAAGGTGCAATTTGGGGAATGATTTCATGTAACGTTTTACCGATATGGTCTTTTTGCGAGTGTCCATGAATCTCTGCAAGCAGTTCGTTGATTTGCACAAACCGCAATTGGTTATCTACAATGTTCAGACCGACAGGAGCGCTGCTAAAAAAGGCATTGAGACGGGCTTCTCTGAGTGCTAGTTCTCGTTCTAGCGTTTTGCGTTCTGTGATATCTTTGTGCGTACCTGTCATTCGCAAAGGCGTACCCTTCTCATCACGCTCAAAAATCTGACCGCGAGCCTGAATCCACTTCCATTCACCAGAGGCGCAACGCATCCGAAATTCCACTTCATAAACGGGACTAGTACCTTGGAGATGGGCGTTTAAGGCTGATTGGACTGCGAGCCAGTCGTTTGGATGTACTAGTCGCTTAATAACTGGTTGATTGTCTGTAATTTCAGATTCTTTGTACCCCAGCATCTTTGTCCACCGCCAGTCGCGATAGATTTTGCCGCTGCTAATATGCCAATCCCACAACGCTAAATCGCTAGCTTCTAAGGCGAGATGCAATCGTTCTTCGCTCTTTCTGTGGGCGGCTTCTATTTGTTTGCGCTCGATTAGCCCACCTAACTGACTAGCAACTGCACGTACTAGCAAGAGTAAACGCTTATCTACTGGCAATGAACTGCGTTTAAAAAATACCAAAACAGCCAATACTTGGTTGCCAGCCAGAATTGGTACGCCAAAACCAGCTTTTAATCCTACTTTGGACGCTTGTGGCGATCGCAAAAAAATTGGCTTTCTGACTCGCGAAACATCTTCAATCCATTCTGGCTCCCGACTCTGCCAAACTCTTCCTGTCAATCCCACACCAGGAGCAAATTTGATAGTTCGGCTTTGGCGACAGAATTCTTCTAAGCTGCTTGCTTCTGCGTACCAGACCAAGCTATGTTCTAAAATAGAGCCATCATCATTGGGTATCCAAGCTTCGCCAAAATCCCAACCGATGGTATTACAAATTAAACGGAGAACGAGTTTTAAAGCACCGTTTACGTCAATAGCGCGAGTGATGGCTTGAGCTGTTAATAGCAGTAAACGGCTTTCATTTTCTGCCTGTTTGCGCTCAGTGATATCTTTAGCAGTGCCGAGTACATATTGTTGATCGTCTATCTCGATCAATTCCGCACTAAGTATCGTCGTTTTGATCTCTCCACTAGAAGTACGGAAATCAACTTCATGGTTGCGAATGGCTTTCGTCTGTAGGAGGAGCTGGGTGAGAAGGGCACATTGTTCTCGATTTACCCACATATCTAATTCTTGGTGGGTGCGACCGATAACTTGAGAACGAGAATAACCAAAAAGCCTACAGAAGCTATCGTTGACTTCGGTATAGCGTGTTTCTGGGAAAGTTGACAGGGCGATAGGGTCAGGAGATGACCTAAAGGCTGATGTTAACTTCTCTTCAGATGCCCGATGGGCTGCTTCTGCACGTTGGCGTTCCCGTGCTTCTAACGC
The DNA here is from genome assembly GCF_034531165.2 of Dendronalium sp. ChiSLP03b. Taxonomy (NCBI): domain Bacteria; kingdom Bacillati; phylum Cyanobacteriota; class Cyanophyceae; order Nostocales; family Nostocaceae; genus Dendronalium; species Dendronalium sp. ChiSLP03b. The sequence continues at coordinate 8,473 of NZ_JAVRBR020000029.1, forward strand.
CAACGATACCAAATTACCTAAAGAACGGGCGAAATTCTGGTCTTCCAGTGTCCAAGAATGAATAATTTCCACCGCCTCCAAACATAAAACTCCTACGGTGTTTCCCCCTAGTCTAATAGGTGTATCGAGCATAGAAGTTATGTTGAAGGGGGTCAAGTAAGACTGAGAAAATTCTTTGGTTCTGGGATCGCTGTGGGCATTATTTGCAACAATTTGTTGGTCTTGCTGCAAAGCTTGAAAATAAGCTGGATAGTCTGCTGCTGATAGAGAAAATCCGGTAGTGTGTCGATCGCGACTTTGCTCAAATAAGTCAAGGCACTGCATATCAGTGGCTGTTTGGTCATACAGCCATATACTGGCTCGCTCTACTGCTATATTCTTAGCGCCTGCTTCTGTAATTTCGCTGAAAACAGTTTTCAAGTCGCCTTGATACAATAGCTGATTTTTCGCCAGTTGTGTTAACACCAGGTTATGGTTGCGGAGTTTGATAGTACTTTCTTGTAGGGCTTGTTCTACCTGTTTATATTCTGTAATATTACTAGCTGTACCTGTTATACCTATTACTAAACCCTGTTCATTCCGTAGAGCGATCGCATTTAGCATCAGATAAATCAAGTCACCATTTTTAGCTATACACGTAATCTCATGCTGGAATATCGGTTCGCCATTGAGAATACGTTCAAATAGTTCTTGATTGCGATCCACTTGCTCAGGCAAGATAAAATCAACCCAAGAAAGCCCCATGATTTCTTGAGGTTCGTAGTCGTAAACTCTTTTGACAGCAGAGTTGACAAAAGTAATTCGCCCAGATATATCTACCGACCAAATGATATCTTGGGATGTCTCGACTAGATGGCGATACTTACTTTCACTGGCTTTCAGAGCAGCTTCCACTAACAGACAATCGCGGATTTCTTCTCGCAGTTGCAAATTTTGCCTGTATAGCTGAGCGCGTGCTTCTTTTTCTTGCTCTAGCAGTTGTGCTTGTACTAATAATGCAACTTCCATCTGCTCGCTGATATCTCTCAAGGTAGTCACAACAAAAGACTTACCGTCATCCTGTTGGTAAACTCTCTGTGTCATCTCCACATCAATCTGCAACCCATCTTGCTGGGTAATTTGAAATTCTCGATTTTCTAACTGGAAGCTATCTGAAGACAGTGCCTTGCTCTGGTTCCCCAAATTGTGGCAACTGTGGAGCAAGTGGCGTGGTTTCCCCCAAGAGGAACTGCCGAAAGGGTTTCCCGACTTGAGTGGACTGCCGTGGGAATCTCCCTTCGGGTGACACTCCTTCTCCTGACAGAGACACTGCGCGTAGCTTGCTTCTCCGTAGGAGTACGTTGCTAATGCTGCATTAACGGCAGTTCTTTCAAGTCCAACGGACTGCTCACTGCAACGCAGTGGCTCCTCAGTCTCTAGGAGGTGGTGCGGTGAGGCAGCTGCCGTCCTTGTGCCTTCTCTAATAGAATCTTGATATTGCCGAATTAAATCTGCTTTTTCTGCAACTGTTAAATTTGGATAATGCACCGTAAATTCTTGACCAATGAGTTCTTTGCGAGTCAATCCATACAGATGACAATATACCGAATTAACCTCTACAAAATATCCATTTTCATCAGTCAGGGAAACACCTAATTTAACTGTATTTAAAATCGCTTGTATTTGGTGATTTTGGTTATTTAATTCGAGTGACAACTGCTGCCGTTGTTGCTTCTCACACAGTAGTTGGTAATTTTGCTCTTTTAATTGTTTTTGTAATTTTTGAATAGTGAGTTGTTTGTGTACGCATGTTAAAATGTTTTCCGATTGCAATGGTTTAGGAATATAATCAATAGCGCCTAATTGATAAAAATTTACTTTTTTAAATATTTTTTTAATATTACCCAGAAAAATTATCGGGATGTCTTGAGTTTTTTTGTTAGCTTTTAAATGTTGATAAACTTCATACCCATTCATCTCCGGCATGATTATATCAAGTAAAATTAAATCAGGGGACACATCCAATACTGCATTGATAGCCAGTTGTCCAGACCGGAATTTTTGTACTTGATAACCTTGCCTTAGGAGAATATCAGATAAAAACTGTAAATTCTCTGAACTATCATCAACTAATAAAATTTTTATCTGTTGAGTATCCATAGTCATATCAAATTTTGAGTCAATTTTATACCATTAATAAATTTTTTAGTTAAACACAATAATAACCAAATAAAAATTTTTGAAAAAGATTAGCTATAATTTCTGATAATATCTTGTGATTTACCCAGTATTACTGTCGCTACTTCAATTTTATCCAGTTGTCTCAGCCACGTCTGCCTGAGGACGGAAATTCTCCTGAAATCGTTTTAGGGTAGCTGTATCGAGGTGCAATCTTCAACTACGAATATTGGATAATTTATTTTTGGTACTCTCTAAAATCATAAGTAGATCCCTCCGGGCAAACTTCGATAACTCTGAACTCAGCAATTGCAGGCTAGGGTTCATGTGCAGTTTGGGCACAACTAAGGAATGAAAATATCTCTTTCCTAGTCATCAGTTCTTATCTTCACGATCGATGTGAACTAATTAAACAGAGGTAGAAATGAATATAATTTCTTGATAAAATCTACCTTTGGGTGATTTATATTAAAAAGCTATCACAACTAAACTTGCAAAGCAATGTTTATTATTTATAATCACCGCTATGGTAGATATTTATATCCTTAACTTGTTTGTTATTGGGCTACTCTTGCTAGTAGTCATATTAGGGTCAGGTTGGATTACTCGCTTACCTCTTTCTTTTGCCCTTATCTACCTTGTGGTTGGTATTTTTCTAGGCCCTTATGGACTAGGGTTAATTCAACTAAGACGTGATGACGTATTCAATGCTGAATTGTTGGAGAGAATCACAGAATTTGTGGTAATTATTTCAGTATTTAGCTGTGGCTTAAAAATTGTTCATCCACTCAGGTTAGAGGTTTGGAATATTACGCTACGACTAATTGGATTTTTGATGCCAATTTCAATTTTTGCTCTGGCTATTGTGGGCAAATTATTTTTAGGCATGAATTGGGGAGAAGCTATTTTGTTGGGAGCAATTCTCGCACCGACTGACCCGGTATTAGCCTCAGAAGTCCAACTGACAGATGCAAACGACCAAGACGAGTTACGCTTTGGTTTAACTTCTGAAGGTGGGTTAAATGATGCCTTAGCTTTTCCCTTTGTTTATTTCGGTCTTTATGCATTAAAAGATAATAACTGGGGAAACTGGTTCAAGGATTGGATTTTAGTTGATTTAATTTGGGCGATCGCAGCTGGCATTATTATGGGAATTATTGTTCCCAAAGCTATAGTTTGGATCGATCAAAAAATCCAGAAACGTCGTTCTGCTGATGAGTTAATGGAAGACTTTTTAGCTATCAGTGTGATTTTGTTAACTTATTCTTTGACAGAATTTGTGAATGGCTATGGATTTCTGGCAGTATTTGTTGCTGGGTTAGTCGTTCAGCGCAGTTATAGAAATCGTGAAAAGCCACTAGAACAATTGGAATTTATCGAGCGACTTGAAAAACTTATGGAAGTTGGGACAATTTTACTATTGGGGTCGATATTATTATTTAAGCCAATATTCACCAATGCTGCTCAATCTTTGTTAATAATAATTTTGTTATTTTTGGTCATCCGACCTATAGGGGTCTGGATTAGTACAATAGGTAAACATCCTATGCACTCCCGCCGCCAAAACTTACATCCACGAACTCGCTGGTTATTGGGCTGGTTTGGCATTCGCGGTGTAGGTTCTTTATATTATCTTGCCTATGCTTTTGGTAAAGGATTAGAAGGCGAAACTGCGGAACAAATTGCTTGGATAACTTACACCACTATTGTAGTTTCTGTAATTTTACATGGAATTAGTGCCACTCCATTAATGAATTGGTACGAACACAAGATTAGCAAACACAGAAAAGCTGCTCCCGCTACAATTGACGAATTTGAATAGACTTTCTGGGTACAAATCAGTACCGAGTGCTGAGTGAGGAATTTACATCAGCACTCAGAATTCAGAAATGCATAATTCTCACTCACTAATTACCAATCTTTTTTACAACCAATTGTGAGTAATTTTAACTCCTCGACTTTGCATAGCTTGCAAAAATAAATCTGTTGGTAATGCTTCTTCCACTGGCGAAACTCCTGGTTTTTTGAGGTTACCTTCTAGCAAGAATTGGGCAATGCTACCTGTACCATAACCAGAAATGACTGCGGTATTTTCATGCACTAAACTTGAGCAATAAACGCCTGATTCACCATTATTTTTTCTGCCTGTAACTTCGGAACGTACTGCTACGCCAATCCCACTGAAACGATTAGTTACATCTGTCATAAAATGACTAACATGAGATAAAAATTCTATAGTGCTGCGCTTCTGCATTAACCATTTGGGAAATACATGAGCAGTTATCCAAGTCATGTGATTGTAAAAATCAGGAACTGAGCCAAATTTAGTAATTACAGTTTTTACTGATGGGAAGGCGTAGGGCAGAGTGAAGGTTTCTGGCATATCAAACCAATAAACTCCACTGCGTCCATAGGGTGGTGGAAATTCAACTACTTCTCTTTCACTGTAGGGCTTGACTATGTGCCATTTTTCATCTATCCAAGCTTCAAAGCTATGCTGCAACCCCAGAAAAGTTGTCCGCATCACTGTAACACCAGCACCACCAGAACCAGAAACTAAATAACTTAAATGGATTTTTTCTGGTGTATCAAATTGTTCAATACCCTGACGTACCATACTGTTAGAAATGCCAGGGAAAATGCCAGTATTAATAATTGCTGTCACGCCAGCTTCGGCAGCCTGCTCGTGGTAATTAAGTGCCTTGCTAGTATAAGAACGATGGTCGCTGACATCTAAATAGTTAACACCTTGTTCAATGCATATTTTGAGAACATTGGCATCTCGGTAATGGAAGGGGCCAGCACAGTGGATAACTAAGTCAGAATTAGCGATCGCTTGTCGCAATCTGTCAATCTCCGCTAAGTCTAATATCACAAATTGCACTTGCTCTCCCACAGGTAGGCTCATAGCCTTTCCAGTCTCTGGGGAACGCCCAGTGATTGTAATTTGTGCTTGTGTGTGGGTGGCTATATCCTGAGCAACACTGCTACCAATTCGCCCCCGTCCTCCAAGAATCAAAACGCGATCTGTCATTACTCCGGTATGGGCAACATTATCTTTATTTGACCAGCTTTCTGTACTGTTTGTCATCAGTTACAAGTATGACTTGCTTATCAATGTAAGGAAGATTCCTATCTTAGATGGGGTGCAAAGTGAACCGTCTGAAGGCTAGCTTCTTCGCTTGTAAAGTGATGGGTTTTCTCAAAAACTAATTTTTTCTAATAGTCACTAATCCATGTATGCCTAGCGCTGCGATCGCGCCTCCTAGCAATCCCCAAGTGCCATCGGCGAAAACATTGATGCGATGAATAAAGGTACGATGATAGGCATAATCTAACTGGCGATCGCTCACTTTTCCCTCCTCAACTAGCTTTTCTACATATTTTTCGGCATTTATCAATGCTGCGTAATCTAAGTTAAACCAATAAAGCGATATTCCTACGACCGCTAAACCCGGAAAAACTAAGGTAATTAAGAGAATTGCGATGCGTGTGTTCATATCCTTTTTTCTGATATAGCTGCTCAATGCTGGCACAGCTGGAATCTTTGTGTTACAACTTGGCAGACAAATTTGATAGCGCGTGGGAGTAGGTGAATCGGATTTTGGGAATAATTCTCATAGTGTTTGGCGGCGTTCCTTTGGTCAGGTTCACATTATGAGAGTGTCATTTTTTAGCAAAAAAAGATTATTTTGCGGCATTTTATCCTTTTTTTTGGGATTAATTACAGCATTACCAGTAGATGCAGCTCCCCTAGGATCAGTTGATACTTTAAGGCAGCAGCAGCAACAAATTAATCAAGAGCGTGCGAATATGACTCAGGAGCGCGATCGCCTGACCAATTTGCAAAAAGCGGCACAAAATCGGCTAACTGGTATAAACCAAAACCTCCAAACCACAAACAGCTATATTCAAGATAGTGAGTTGCGATTACAAATTTCTAGCCAACGCCTCCAACAATTGGAAGCTGATTTAGCTGTAGCAGTACGTTCCTATGAAGAACGTCAAATCGCCACAGTAGCCCGATTGCGTTATCTCCAGCGATCGCCAGCCAGACAAGGATGGGCAGTTTTACTCCAAAGCCAAAGCATTAGCGACTTTATCAGTCGCCGTCATCAATTGAAGCTAGTTTATCAGGCAGACCAACAAATCTTAGCAAAACTCAACGAACAAGCAAACCTGATAAATAAACAAAAAACGGATGTAGAACAACAAAAAAACGAAATTGCCTTGATTCGCCAGCAATTACTAGCACAAAAAGCCGATTATCAAACTCAGGCGCAGTCACAGTCAGAGATGATTCAACGCTTAAATAGCGATCGCTTGGCTTTAGAAGCAGCCCAAAATCAGCTAGACCAAGATTCTAAAAATCTAGAAGTATTGATTCAACAGAAGATAGCAGAAGCTAGAGCCAGAGTTGAAGCACAGGCTAAAACAAATAGCCGTAGAAGTATTATCATCCAAGGAACTGGGATGTTTGCCTATCCTAGCGATGCTCCTACTAGCAGTCCCTTTGGTTGGCGGATGCATCCAGTCCTAGGCTATCGTCGTTTTCATGCAGGTCTAGATTTTGCAGCTAGCTATGGCAGTACAATTCGGGCAGCCGATTCGGGAACAGTGATTTTTGCAGGCTGGTACGGTGGTTATGGTAGAGCCGTAATTATCGACCACGGCAAAGGTATTACCACACTATACGGACATACCAGCCAATTGTATGTATCTGAAGGGCAAGCAGTACAAAGAGGACAAGCGATCGCTGCTGTCGGTTCCACAGGTTTATCTACCGGGCCTCACTTGCATTTTGAAGTACGTCGCAATGGTTCACCCGTAAACCCTGCTAATTATCTTTAAGCGATCGCCAACTTGGCGGCATTTATCGCAAACGTGCTATAATGCGAGAAATTAAGGGCGCGTGGCTCAGTGGATAGAGCAACAGATTCCGGTTCTGTGGGTCGGGGGTTCAAATCCCTCCGCGCTCGTTCTAAAAAGTAACATAATATTTATCCGTTTCACCTCGGTGCTTTCTGCTGGTGGATGAAAAACGCGATCGCTTAGGTATCAAAGCCAGATATAAAGCACGTTTTACTTGCGACTCGTGACTTCTACTGTATTGCTCATACCAATTTTAAAAAAGAATGTAACAGATACAAACCTAGAAACCCAGATAGAGTCTGACTTTCTTAATTACGACTGAAGTCTAAACGAGCATCATTAGGAATTGGCATTACTACTCCACAGCTATAGTACTCACACCATCTCTGACAAGATGTCCATCTTCCATGTAGACAATGCGATCGGCAATATCTAAAATACGGTTGTCGTGGGTGACGAGTAAAATTGTACAACCTTGCTCTTTTGCTAGTTTTTGCATTAATTCGACGACATCACGCCCAGATTGCTTATCGAGTGCGGCAGTTGGTTCATCTGCCAAAACAATTTTAGGCTGACTCACTAACGCACGAGCGATCGCTACCCGTTGTTTCTGTCCTCCCGACAAGTTATCTGGGTAATAATTAAGGCGATTTCCCAATCCTACAGCTTCTAGCATTTGTTGCGATCGCCTAAGCATTTCTTGTGGCGGAATTTTTGGTTGCACTTCCAAACCCATTCGCACATTCTGGATTGCTGTTAAACTACCGTGCAAGTTATGTGCTTGAAAAATATAACCGTTATTGCGTCGCGCTTGTGTGAGTTCTTTAGCACTAGCATCACAGAGTTGCTTGCCTAAAACTTGCAAACTGCCAGATTGAGCTGAACGCAATCCTCCTACCAAGGTCAGTAATGTAGTTTTACCAGAACCAGAAGGCCCTGTCATAATCACAATTTCGCCTGCATTAATTGTAAGGTTGATATCAAATAAAACTTGCTTACGAAGTTTTGCTTTACCAAAATAATGGTTAAGATTTTCGATAGATATAACAGGTTCAGAAGAATAAAGAGTTTCCATAAACAATTATCTTGAGGCAGAGGGACTGCCTTCTACTCAAAACATATCAGCCGGATCGGCAGATTGTAATTTTCGAGTTGCGATCGCCCCAGAAATACTACACATAAGTATTGTTAAGAATAAAACTGTCAATGCTCTAGCCGCGGTCATGTATATTGGCAAATCTGTGGCATTGCGAGTCAAGCGGTAAAGCCCTAATGGAACTGCAAATCCTGGGATAAAGCCTAGCAATGCTAATATAATTGCCTCTTCAAAAATCACACTTAGCAAGTATAAATTGCGATATCCCATTGCTTTGAAGGTGGCGTATTCCTTCATATGGGCATTCACGTCGGTAGAGAGGACTTGATAAACAATAATCACACCAACAAGAAATCCCATTGTTACACCTAAAGAAAAGATAAAACCGATGGGGCTTTCTTGTTTCCAATAGTCCTCTTCAAATTTAATAAATTCCTCGCGGGTTAGAACTTTGACATCCTCTTTTGGTAGGTAGAGTTTTAATACCTCTGCAACTTGTTTTGGGTCATAACCTGGTTGAATATAAATCAAACCCAGGTTGATACTCCCCGCTAGTTGTCTGGGAAAGATGCGTAAAAAATTATCATCGCTGGAAATTAATGTACCGTCTGCGGCAAAGGACGATCCTAATTTAAATAAGCCATCAATGGTGATAGTACGTTTATCTACTTCTGTAGTGACAGTATTACCTGCCTCAATTTGGCTTAAAGCTTCCTTGTATTCACCTCTGGTGGCACGGTCAAAGATAAAGGTGTCAGGCAGCTTAATTTTATCTAACTGGGCGTTTACTTCAGGTAAATTTAAGGTAGGTTCTTCAGGATTAAACCCAATTGCTTGCAGTGTAGTCTTGCGGTGTGTTTGGGGATTCTTCCAAGTAAATAAACCGATATACATGGCTGATGTTGATTTCACACCAGGTACATCAGCAGCCTGAAGCAGTCGCCGCCGCGAAAAGGTAGACAAATTTTGCGTGTTACGACTTTGAGTACTCATTAAAACTATATCTGCAAACAATACGCTATTAAGGCGGGTGTTGCTATCGTACAGTGCATTCTGAAAGCCAAGCTGCATAAACATCAGGACATCGGCAAAGGCAATGCCTGACAAGGCTACTAATAGGCGACTTTTATGATGACTGAGTTGCAACCATCCTAGCGGTGTACGCCGTTGTAGTTCCTGAATCAATCCGATCACAGTCCAATCACCGCCTTGACTTGCAAATTAGTAAATCTGGATGCTTTGTGGCTTGATGCTTCTCCCAACCGCACATGAACTTCTACAACTCTAGAATCAATATTTTCACTGGGGTCAGCGTTGATAATATTTTGCCGCTGCACTTTCCAACCAATCCAATCTACTTTTCCATACAATTCACCTAGTAGAGAGTTGCTAGTAATCCGCACTAGCTGTTCGGGACGTACTTTACGGACATCACTTTGGTAAACTTCTACAACTGCATACATATGCTTGGTTTGTCCAATTTCCACGATGCCCTCATCAGACACCATTTCTCCCGATCGCGTATGAATGTCCAAGATTACACCGTCTTGGGGCGATCGCACGTATGCTTGCTCTAGATTAGCCTTTGCCTGTCTGGCGGCTGCTATGGCACGGCTAACTTCTACTTTTGCTGCCTCTACATCTATTGGACGTACCTCGGCAATTTGGTTTAAGGTAGCTTTGGCCGCACTAATTTGCTTGCTACCAGTGGCGTTAATTCTGGCCAGAACTGTCTGGGCTTCACTAATTTGCTTGCGCCCAGTGCTATCAATCCGGTTAAGATTTGCTCTTGCTTCGGTCAATTGCTGCATTATGGTATCTACACTCAAACGCTTGCTGTCAAATGAAGACTGAGAAACTGCGCCGTCAGAGTAAAGCAGCTGATAGCGTTGAAATTCTACTTGGGCATTTTTGAGTTCTGCTTCTAGTCGATTAATTGTTGCCTGTTGGGCTATCTTCTCACCTTGCCATTGCGCCTCTAAACGGTCAACTGTTTCCCTTTGCCCGGTTTGGTCGCCTAATGTTTGTGCTTCGATGCGAGCAATCTCGGCTTTTTGCGCTTCTATCTCACCCACTTTTGCACCCGCTAGCACTTTTGTCAGATTTACCTGTGCTACTTTTACCGCTTCTTGGGCTTCTTGGTAAGCTGCTAATAGACGAGTCCGGTTATCCAAAATTGCGATCGCTTGTCCAGCCTTAACTTTAAAACCCTCCTCTACCAGAAGTGTCTCCACCCGACTGCCTTGACTGGATGCAGGTGCTGAAAGTTTAATCACTTTTCCTTTTGGCTCTAGTCTGCCCAACGCTGTTACCGTTTTAATTGGAGGTAAGCTTGCTTGGACGGTTTTTTGTGATTGAACCTGCCAAAATCTACTTATTCCTGCGATCGCAAATCCTGTAGCTAATGCCAGCATAATCAGTTGGCGAACACTAGGCTTGAAGGATGCGGAATCTCTTTCTCCTACATCAGGCACTTTCAGCCCCCTTTTTTGTAGTACGTTAAATAAACTACTTAGTTTAACTGTACTGTTAGTAAACTAAACTGTACATTACAAAAATGTCAAGAGTTCCCAGTAAAATTTAAGGAGACTGGGATAAAGAAATCAGGAAGATAACCCTCTTTTATCACTTTGGGAGAACCCAATCGCTGAAAGCCTTTCGAGGCTTTAATTTCTAAGTTTTGGCTATAAATTTTAGTTACTGTTAGAAAATAAAGGCTCAAAGCTTGACTCAATCAAAGTTTCAGAATCTT
>NZ_JAVRBR020000030.1:0-16603 GCF_034531165.2 Dendronalium sp. ChiSLP03b
TTCTGTTGCGTGGATTATCGCTATTTACTGATGCATCAAAAGCTGAGGCTTGCAACTGTTGGCGTAAAGACAATAAAGAATCAGCAACTATCGCTAAACGGTACTCAAAATGCGATCGCCCTGTATTTGCTGTAAAACAAATATCTGCTAATGACTCTGAAGGGTTGGCTGTTAAGTGATGGAAGTAGCGTTTAGCCAATTCTTGTAAAGCGATTTCATTCTTGGCAGACAAGGTGAGAATATGCAACGGACGCTCAAAAGGCTCAGTTGCCATACGATGCTGATTCTCTAGTTCTCCTGCTTCTTCTAATACCACATGGGCGTTAGTGCCACTCATCCCGAACGAACTAACTCCCGCAAAACGCCGTTGTCCATCTATTGAAGACCAGGGGGTTAACTCGGTTGGAATCACAACGGGAAGTTCTTCCCAGGCAATGACAGGATTTAGCTTTTTCAAATGCAGATGAGGCGGGATTTCCCTGTGTTGCATTGCTAGTACGACTTTGATTAGACCAGCTATCCCGGCTGCTGCTTCTAAATGACCAATGTTAGTCTTTACGGAACCTAATACTAAGGGCTGATTTGGCGATCGCTTTTTGCCTAAGACGTTTGCTAAAGCTTCAACTTCTATGGGATCTCCCAATGCTGTGCCTGTGCCGTGGACTTCTACATAACTGACTTGTGCGGGTTCTACCCGACCATTAGCAAGGGCAGCGTTAATCAGTTTTTCCTGAGCTAATCCATTGGGAACTGTCAGCCCACTGCTACGACCATCATGGTTAATTGCCGTGCCTCGAATCACAGCTAGGATGTTGTCATTATCTGCTATGGCATCGGTAAGACGTTTAAGGACTACTACCCCACAACCCTCTCCCCGTCCATAGCCATTGGCTTCGGCATCAAAAGTTTTACAGTAACCATCAGGGGACAAAGCCTGCATTCTACAGAGAACAATGTTTAAATTCTCTGATAACATCAGGTGTACCCCACCAGCTAAGGCAAGGCGGCACTCTCCGTTACGCAGGCTTTGACAAGCTAGGTGAACTGCTACCAAGGATGACGAACAGGCTGTATCTACAGCTAAGGTAGGCCCCTGTAAACCCAGAAAGTAAGATAAGCGACCTGCTGCGACGCTGGCAGTATTGCCTGTGAAAGTATAGGCATTCAAGTTAGTGGCATCGCCGGACATCAGCTGAAGTTGTTTGTAGTCATCGCTATTTATGCCTACAAACACGCCACTACTGCTGTTATGCAGTTTATCTGGTGCTTGAGCTGCATTCTCCAGAGCTTCCCAACTCACTTCCAGTAACAGCCGTTGCTGGGGATCTAAACTGACAACTTCACGGGGAGCAATTCCAAAAAAGGAAGCATCAAACTCATCTACTTGTTCCAAAAATCCCCCTCGACGGGTATAAATCTTCCCGGCACTTGCAGGATTTGGATCGTAATGGATATTTAAATCCCACCTGTTTGATGGTACTTCCTTAATAGCATCTACTCCATCTTTGCATAGTTGCCAGAAAGATTCTAAATTGGCTCCTCCCGGAAATCGACACGCCATGCCAACGATCGCGATTGGCTCAGTTTGCCTTCGCTCCATAGCCTCAAGCTTAGATTGCATTTCTTCTAATTTGAGAAATGCTTGTTTCAGTGGAGATAAATGTGAGAAGCGTTCTGAAATCTGATCCATCTCAAGTTTGCTGCTAATTATTAATACACATCAGGTCATTTTTGAATTTATCAGAATTATATAAATGTCTAAATTTGTGATTTTTATCTATCTTAAATAGATTGCAGTTTTTTGAGTAATAACTCTTCCATTTCTTCTTCGGAAAAGTCTTCTAGCATGGTAGCAGTTACCTCCAAATTATTTTCATTTTGACGCAAAAAATTATCAGATTTTTCTGAAACAGAAAATACTTCTTGGGCAAAATATCCAGCTAGAGCCTCAATAGTTGGATAATTAAAAGCCATAGTTGCAGAAAGAGAATGTCCGAGACTAGTTTTTAATCTGTCTCTTAATTGCACAACCATTAAAGAATCCATACCCATTGCAAAAAAGCCGATTTTTGTATCTGGTAGTTGTCCAGAACTCAAACCCAAAATTTTTGCGACTTCTGTTTGAATATGGGTAATTAAAAAAGTTAAGCAATCGCTTTCTGAAAGTACCTGCAACTGTGGTAATTTAGAAATTTGTTGCTGTTGGGGGACGATTTCTTGTACTGTGGGCAGAGGATGTGTTTCCTCAAACCAATATCGTTGTTCTTGCCAAGGGTATGAGGGTGGACGAATATAGTGTCCTGGAGTTGGATAGAGTTGCAACCAGTTAACTGGTAGTCCTAATGTATAAAGTTGTCCAAGAGATTTCAGCATCACCGTGCGATCGCTTTGGCTAAAGTGCAGGGAGGGAAGCGCGATCGCTTTTTTCTCTGGGACACACTGAATAATAGATTGAGCAAGAACTGGATGAGGTGCAATCTCAACAAAGATGTCATAACCCTCGTTGGCGATCGCGCCGATTGCTTGTGCAAAACGTACTGGTTCTTTGATGTTCCGACTCCAGTAGCTAGCATCAAAGTCACCAATTTTGTAAGCACTTCCTGTCACTGTTGAAAAGATAGGAATTGATGGCTCTTTAGGTTTAATTCCTTGGAGAAGAAAGGTTAATTCCTCCTGAACAGTAGCTTGTTGCATCTGTTGGCTGCGGTGAAAAACTATCTGCACAGCATCTGCAAGAGTCAGGATATCGGCTACATAAGCCGCAGCTACTTCTCCCAAACTATGGCCTACGACTGCTTTAGGAATAATTCCCCAAGAACGCCATAAGGCGGCTAAAGCAACTTGAACGGTAAAAATTGCTGGTTGTGCGTATGCTGTTTCTCCTAAACGAGACTCATCTTCTGATTTTTGTATCTCCTCCAATACAGACCAATTGAGATAGCGCCGGAACTCGCGATCGCACTCTTGGCAGACAGCTTGAAACACACTTTCGCCAAGCAATTCCTGTCCCATAGTCGGCCATTGAGAACCTTGACCGGAAAACACAAAAACTACAGATGTATCTTGTCGCCGACGATTCTCCCAAATAAAGTCGCTAGTGCCATCTAAATTGTCTTGTGCAAACAAATTCAGGTATTGTTTTAACTCCTCAATGGATGTGATCGCTACAGCTAATCTTTGGTTAAGATGACTCCATCGGCGGCTGGCACTGTAACAAAGGTCATTAAGAAATATCTGAGTTTGTTCAGTTAATTGAATATATAGCTTTTTACTTAAATCTTTAAGTGCTGCGGGATTTTGAGCTGAGAGTGGAAAAATCTGAACTTGAGGCTGACTCGTGAGTAAAGAGTTCTGAGAATCTATAATCTTTGTCTCAAAATGTTGATTGTAAACATGATGCCAACGGATAGATTTTCCTAGCGTATATAACTGACCGAGAGATTGTAAAATCACATATCGGTCTTCTTTGCCCCTGCGTAAGGACTCCAGCACTATGCCTTCTTGACCATAATGTTGTAAGGTTTGTTGAATCGCTGGCACCAGAATCGGATGTGGACTTACCTCCAAAAAAGTGTCAAAGTCTTTTGTTAACAAATAAGCTATGGCTTGAGAAAATAGTACTGGTTTTTTCAGTAAACCTGCCCAGTAAGATGCGTCAAATTGCTGCCCATTCAATGGAGTACCAGTCAATGTTGAAATCATCAAAGTCTCACTTGGTTGAGGTTTGATATCCTGAAGAATTTCCAACAACGGAACATGTAAAGATTCCATCTGTGGAGTATGAACGGCAATATTCGTCTTGACTAGTCGTCCAAAAATATTATCGCGTCGTAGTTGCGCTAATAATGTTTCTAATGCTGCTTGGTTACCGGAAAGTACAGTTGAAATAGGGCTGTTGTAAATAGCTGGGTAAACACTGCCTTCATAAGACAAGGTGGCTGCTTTGGCTTTTTCCCAAGGAAGTCCTACAAGTGCCATTGCTCCCGAACCACTCAAAATAGCAGTATTATGGCTGAGATGATAAATAATCCGCACTGCATCAGACAAGTTGAGAATACCAGCTACATGAGCAGCTGCAACTTCTCCTATACTGTGACCGACAACAACATCAGGTTCAATACCCCAGTGTTTCCATAAAGATGCTAGAGCAACTTCAATGGCAAAGAGAATCGGCCACATCACATCAATTTCATGCAGCCGAGATTTTTCCTCAACCCAGACGGTGAGTTCTTCCAGCAAAGACCAATCTACATATTGCTGCATTAAGCGATTGCACTGTTCTAGAGTCGCCCTAAATACAGGTTCGCTCTCTAACAACTGCTTGCCCATACCGAACCATTGAGATCCTTGACCCGAAAACACAAATACAATCGGGCGATCGCGAATTTCAGTACTTTTGTATAATCTTGTACAATTTTTTCCTTGAAGAAAATTCTCTAAATATTCTGCGGCTCTGGTGTGGGAATCAACAACCATAGCTAGTTTGTGACTTCCATCAAGCTGATGACCAGTTATGAGTTCCTTTAATCCCAATTCAGGAGTTTGTAATTTAACTTTTAATTCCTGGCAGAGGGACTGAAGTGTTTGTTCACTATTTGCCGCTAGAGGAACTAGTAAGGGAAAACGAGAATGTCGTGATGAGATATTGAGCAATTCTTGAACTACAACATGGCAGTTAGTTCCTCCAAAACCAAAGGAACTTACTCCAGCCAAAGCTGGCTCTTCTGGATAAGGCCAGCTAGTTAAAGAGGTTTGTACTTGTAGATGTAGTTCGTTAAAAGGAATTTCGGGATTGGGTTGGTGAAAGTGAAGGTTAGATGGAATTTGGCGGTGTTGAATTGCTAGAACAACTTTGATGAGTCCAGCTATACCCGCAGCAGCTTCGAGGTGTCCGATGTTGGTTTTGACAGAACCCAGAATTAACGGACGATCTGTGGGGCGATCGCTACTCAAAACTGCGCCTAATGCTTTAGCTTCTATAGGATCTCCTAGTTTTGTCCCGGTACCGTGGGCTTCAATATAATGTACCTGATTGGGGTTAATTCCAGCTTGCTCGTATGCATCTCGCAATAAAGCTTCTTGAGCTTTGGGATTGGGAGCAGTCAAACCATTACTGAAACCATCGTTGTTGACTGCACTACCTCTAATCACACAATAAATGGGATCGCCCGCAGCTAATGCTAAGGAAAGAGGTTTTAGGACAACTATCCCTGCACCTTCACCTCTAACGTAACCATCGGCATTAGTGTCAAAAGTTTTACACCTACCTTCAGCAGATAAACCTCCAAACTTGGACATGACTGAAGTACTATTAGGGTCAATCGTTAAGTTGACACCTCCAGCCAGTGCAAGGGTAGATTCCCCTGAGCGTAGACTTTGACAAGCTAGGTGAACAGCTACTAAGGAGGATGAACAAGCTGTATTTACCGTTAGACTTGCTCCTTGGAAACCAAAAATATAGGAAATACGATTGGCAATGATGCCTAAATCTTGACCTGTGGCTGTATGTTGAGCAATTAATCCTGTTTGTCTGATGAGATTTGCATAGTCAGCCCACATTGCTCCCACAAAAACACCGGTACGACTTCCTCTGAGGGTTTCAACTGGCAGGCCAGTATCTGCTAATGCTTCCCAAGATAGTTTCAACATCAAACGCTGTTGGGGATCGATCTGAATGGCTTCTCTTGGAGATATGCCGAAGAAATCGGGATCGAATTTGTCGATTTCGTCTAAAAACCCACCCCAACGGGTATCATCATTGGAGAAACCATCTTTGCGCCAACGTTCGGCAGGCACCTCGCTGATGGTATCTACTTCATCTTTGAGCAACTGCCAAAAGGCAGCGGTGTTTTGAACGCGGGGAAAGCGGCAGGCAATACCAATAATTGCAATTGGTTCAGTGGCTAATTTCTGAGATTTGCGGGTATTGTTATTGCTAATTAGCTGGCGATTTGGAGTCCCTGCAAGATAAGTAGCCAAGGCTCTAATATTGGGATACTCCCAGATGAGAGTAGGAGATAACTGACACCCTAACTCTGTAGCTAAGTTTTCAATCAGATTAGTTGCTCTAACTGAATCAAGTCCATAATCGCTAAAGCGACTCTCAAGGTCAATATTTTGGGGAGTAGTTTCCAGTAGAGATGCTAGATGCGAAACTAACCAACCTTGAATAGATTGTAAACTTTTCTCAAACATCATTTTGTATCTTTAGAATCAAAAGACGTTTGAGAAATGCTACTTTCAGCTGCTTGTCAGTGAAAATGCTTTCTTGACGCTTTCGATTTATTTAAATTAGTGAATTCTTCACGCAGTTACTGAAGTTATAGCAGGAGGCAGGAGGTAAAAGTATTATTTCAAAATCTCCTGACCTGTATGACTACGGCTATGGTTCTAATATTTCTTTTCAGCCAATGCTGATTATGCAAATACCGAAAGCTAGAAGCGAACTACAAGTTTAGGCTCTGGCGATCGCATCGTTCAACAAATCTAGCTTCTGCCTCGCAGTTCTATACTTGCATAACATAGTTGCACTCTCTGATTTTGATGTGGCTGCGATCGCTTAAAACTCTACGATCTAATAGGCGATCGTCAACTTGACTGCATTGCAGATTTGAATCAGCGATATATCCTGATGAGTTTCTAGCTTCATCTTGATTCCCAACTGGTGTTTTGATAGAAGAACAGTTATGGGATTTTTTATGAGCGCTCTCTGTTTGTTGACACATATTACGGCTCAAGCTTTAGATACACTCTGGGAACACACTCTATAAACTTTCGATAGCGACTGCCTGTGATACATTCGACTCTTCATAAGGCATCAATGATTTGTTAATGCCTCAATGGAAGAAGTCTTAGCATTGCCTGATACCAAGCAATTGCAAGCTTGGAAAGACAAAATTTATACATTTATATTGCAAGTTATTTTCAATTAACCTCCATCTAACTTTAATGGGAACTAGTTGCATTTAGCAATAGAGTATTTATAAAAAATCAATATAAACGTATTTCAAGTATATTTTTTTTACTTATGGTATAAAATTTAATGTCTAAAATATAACCATTTTATGATATTTTCTTTGACTGACAGAATAAAAAAGCAAAGTGTTCTAAAATTTTAAGTACAAAACTATTAAAGCACTGATTTAAAAGGGTTTTTTACTATATTTGATTAATTGAAGTACTAAAAATAACTTACAATTTGGGTCTTAATACCGAAAATATCTACTTGTCAACGAACTTATGACAGAAAATAATTAAGTATTCTCAACAAATCTGGCTTGTTTGTAAAACTTGTTTGCAATAAAATTATTTAACTTGCAAAGTAAACGCTAATAACTTTCAATTATTTGAAGTCGTGTCATTAACCAAAAGCGAATGATGCGATGGAGCATGAGGAAAATAATGAAACCAGAGCAATTCGTTCACAGCTTTTTGTTCACAGTCTCAGTTGTCATGTTAATTGCAACTCCTGCCCAAGGAGAGCAGATAACAGATAAAGATGTAAAATCCTCTTTTTCACATACTGAAACTGGTGAGAGTTCCAATCAACCATTACCCCTACTTTCTAAAAACCAGGCTGTAGAACCGATTAGAAAAATTCGGCAACTGAGTGAGATAATCCAACCGCTGACCAATGCCCAAATGTTGGTACAGCCGTCTACACTTAGTCAAGCAGGTTCATCAGAAGTCATACAAATAACTGGTGTCCGGGTTAATCCTACTGATAAAGGTGTAGAGATAACTTTAGAAACTTCTTCAGGAGATAAGTTACAAGTATCGCCGAAAAGCGAAGGTAATACATATATTGCCGACATTCCCAATGCTCAACTAAGGTTAGCTAAGGGTGATGCATTCCGCCAGGAAAATCCAGTTGCAGGAATTACTGAAATCACGGTTAGTAACCAAGATGCGAATACTATCCGGGTGGCGGTAATAGGTGAGGCGGGTTTGCCACAAGTCGAATTATTTGACAGTGATGAGGGTTTAATTTTTGGCTTTGTAACAGCACCAGCTTCTACTGCTTCTCCACAGGAATCAGGAACAGCACAAACACCTGAAGCACAGCCACAACAGGAACCAGGAACAGCACAAACGCCTGAAGCACAGCCACAACAAGAGCCAGAAACAGCACAAACGCCTCCGTCTCAACAACCATCAGAAGGTGAAACTCAACCAGAACAACCAACCGCTGAGACTAATGAGCCAATTGAACTAGTGGTGACTGGCGAGCAAGATGGATATAGCGCACCCAACGCTACCACTGGTACTAGAACCGACACTCGCGTCTTCGATATTCCTCAATCAGTTCAAGTTGTGCCTGAAAAGGTGATTGAGGATCAACAAGTGATTCGGTTAGATGAGGCCTTAAACAATGTTAGTAATGTTATTTCTGGCGGTTTTGATACTGGCTCGGAAGCTAGATACACTATTCGGGGTTTTGATAATGCTCCTGTCTTGATTGATGGTTTCAGGCAATACGATTATCAAGAGGTTCCAGAAACAGCAAATATAGAGCGTATCGAAGTTCTCAAAGGCCCGGCTTCAGTTCTGTATGGAGAAATTCAGCCGGGTGGGATAATTAATGTTGTTACCAAAAAGCCTTTGTCAGAACCTTTTTATGAGGCAGAATTACAGTTTGGCAACTATGGTTTGATTCGACCGCGGATCGATCTTTCTGGGCCGTTGAGTACGGACGGAAAAGAGTTTTATCGATTGAATCTGGCGTATCTAAATAGTGATGGTTTTCGAGATTTTGACCAGAATTTTGAGCAATTCTTTCTCGCACCTGCTTTAACTTGGAAATTCAGCGATCGCACAAATCTAACCGTTGATTTGCAGTATTCATACCGCAGACGACCACAAGATACCGGTCTGGTTGCTGTGGAGGATAGAGTAATCGATCTGCCTCGCGATCGCGTTCTCAATGAACCAGACGATTATATTGAGCGTAATTTCGTCAATACCGGATATAGTTTAGAACATCGTTTTAACGACAACTGGACAATACGCAATGCATTTCGATATGCAACAAGTAATGTCTTTAGCGATCGATTGACGATTCCAATTGCCTTTGATGAGGCCACTGGCGATCTCACTCGTGTCTACGCTTATGATGATTTTAATTCGGATGACTATTCCCTACAAACAAATGTAGTTGGTAAATTTGCTACAGGTTCGGTGAAGCATACTCTGTTGTTTGGTGTTGATTTAAATCGAAACAACTCTACTAGTTATGCGAGAGCGGATTTCTCTAACCCGGTATCAATTAATGTCTTCGATCCGGTTTACGACAGTTCTCCAAGACCCGATCTAAACGATTTGCTCTTCGATAGTAAATCTACAACAAATAGGTTTGGCATTTATTTCCAAGATGAGATTGCCTTTTTTGACAATTTCAAATTACTGGCGGGTTTGCGCTATGAAACCGTAAATCAAAAAGTACAAAATGAGCCAGCATTTTTTAATTCTGGTGATGACACAAGTCAATACAATGATGCTTTGACTCCGCGCATTGGAGTTGTTTATCAACCGATTAAAGAAGTTTCCCTTTACGCTAGCTATTCCCAATCATTTAATCCCAACGTTGATAATTTCAGTGTTGATGGAGGGCTACTCGAACCGGAACGCGGTAGAGGTTATGAAATCGGAATTAAAACTGAATTAGCAGAAGGTAGAATTTTTGCTAGCTTGGCATATTTTGACATTACCAAAACTAATGTTGCTACAGAAGATCCGAATTTTCCTGGGTTAGGTTTTTCAGTGGCAACAGGCGAACAGCGAAGTAGAGGATTTGAATTCGATATTAGCGGGCAAATTTTACCAGGATGGAATATTATTGCCTCCTATGCCTACACAGATGCCGAAGTCACAGATGACACCGATCTATCTATTGTTGGCAATACACTTACAGGTGTTCCCAGAAATAGCGCTAGTTTGTGGACGACCTATGAGTTACAAAGTGGTAGTTTGCAAGGTTTAGGCTTTGGGGTGGGATTTAATTTTGTCGGCGAACGTAAAGGAGACTTGCAAAACACTTTTAACCTAGACAGTTACTTTCTCACCAATGCAGCTATCTTTTACCGTCGAGACAATTGGCGGTTTGCTCTCAACTTCAAGAATATTTTTGATGTCAATCATATCACTGGCGTGCCTTTCAGCAGAATCAGTGGTATCTACCCAGGGGAGCCTTTTACTGTGATTGGTTCAATTTCAGTGCAGTTTTAGCCAGAACTCTCCCCCAACAAAAAGTTGCACTCAACATTACAGGACTTTGTCTGTTGTGATTAGCATTAAAAGCCTAAACAAACTTGTGTTGCTCGGTAGTTTGTATCTATCACAGTTCATGCCATTTTGGTTTTTATACCAGGCTCTACCTGTGTTCATGCGTCAAAAGGGGCTTTCTCTAGAAGCGATTAGTGTACTGCCATTGCTTTCTCTTCCCATCACTTTGAAATTTCTTTGGTCGCCCTTGATTGACCGCTATGGATTTACACGCTGGGGACACTATCGCTTCTGGATTATTTGTTTTCAACTGCTGATTGCTTGTATCACAGCTGTTAGTGCTTGGCTCGATGTTGAACGCAACTTTAATGCGTTGCTGGTCTGTATGACAATTATATGTCTATCTAGTGCCAGCCAAGATATTGCTACCGATGCCCTTGCTGTGGGATTACTAGAGCCTCACGAACGAGGTTTGGGGAATGCAGTGCAAAGTGCAGGTGGATCTCTTGGTGCAGCTATCGGTGGGGGAGGAATGCTAGTTTTGCTGAATTATTGGGGGTGGACTGCCAGTCTACAAATTTTGGCAGTGATGATGTTTGTCGCACTGATACCACTTTTTTGGCATCAAGAGCAGGTAAAGAACAAACAGGTTGCATTAGATAGTGTCACAAATGAGCAATACACGAATCTCACAGATCGGGTATCTACTTCATCTACATCTGCTACAAAGTCTATTACCAACCGTAGTACCACCTTTCTATTCCCTATTTCTTATTTGAAGACATTCATCAACTTTTGCACTAGCCCAGGTATAGGAAACTGGTTGCTACTGTTACTGTTGTATTCAGCAAGCAGCAGTATGGCAGCTACTATGTTTCGTCCTCTGCTAGTAGATATTGGGCTTTCTCTAGCAGATATTGGTTGGCTGATGGGAATTGTAAATACTGTTGCTGCGATACTGGGCGGGATTACCGCAGGTTTTTTGATTGCCCCTTGGGGAAGGAAGCGATCGCTAACTATATTTAGTTTGCTGTGGGCGATGAGTATAGCTGCTTATCTACTTCCAGCATTTGGCGTGACTAGTTTATCTGCTCTTTATCTTGTGGTAATTGGCACAGAGTTTGCTGGTGGAATGATTGGCACAACTACATTCACCATCATGATGGATAAAGCCAGACCAGAATCGCCCGGTACTGATTATACTATCCAAACATCAGTCGGTGTCTTTGGTAGTATTGCTGGAGCTGCACTCAGTGGTGTTCTTGCCCAGGCAACTGGTTATAGGGGAGTCTTTGCAATCAGTTTGGCGATCGCCATAATTAGCGTCTTAATGATTTCCAAATTCTTTAACTTCAAAAGCCAACCAAAAGGTTAAAGTAGTTATAATCCCCCCTAGGTGGATGCCTAATAGGAGTTATGTAAAAATAACTTGAACAATTATGTAGCTGGTTTTGGTTTGATAATATAATTCCACTCACCATGAAAAGAATTTCGCTCAATTTCAATGGTATTAAATTCTTGGTCTGTAACTTTGATTCCCGTTTTGTAGAGATTTTGATCTAATCGAGCTTCAACTTCTAATCCCTGTGTGGTAGTAGTATTGCGAATCAAATTAATCACAACTTGCAAGCTAGTCAATGGTCCAGGGCAAACGCATCTAAAGTATAAGAATCCTTTAATGGCAAGGGTTTGGGCGTTTTATAATTGAGTCTCTTTTTTCATCAATATCCTTGTCCCGCAAGGGTTTCAGGTTTTACGTGCGTTTGCCCTGGTCAATGGTCTACCTCGCCAGTTTTGAGTAATGTGACAAAATAAGCGATGCTCAATCTTATTCCATTTACTTGTACCTGGAGGAAAATGGCAAAGACTTTTTGCAGATATTTTTGGAAATAATTGTCCAATGAATTGCTACTAATCTTTTTGAGATATCTCATCAAGATAAATTATTCTGTAAACTAATATTTTTTACTGTAAATAAAATCACCCTGTACTTAAATATAATTTTTAGCGAGCGCACGTTTTTTATCCGACCTCACCAAATCGCGTTGCTCCCGTTTAAAATGGTGCGGGAGTTTGAAACCTACATTGCCAACAATGGGTCTTATATCCCCAATTATGGAGAACGTTGGCGAAATGGTGAAGCTATTGCTACTGGATTCGTAGAATCAACGGTTAATCAAGTATTAGCAAACGATTTGTCAAAAAACAGCAGATGCGCTGGACTCCTAAAGGTGTTCATCTTCTGCTCCAGGCGAGAATGTTAGTTCTCAATGAAGAGTTAGAGAGCAAATTCCAGCAATGGTATCCTGGTTTTAAAGTCAATAGCCAGCAAAACCAGCAAGTACCTCATATCGCTAATTTTACGTAAATAATTGTTATTTAAATTACTTGTGAGTGACGATTATCCGTAAAAAGCTGGACTGTTTTTTATGTCTTGGTGCTTACCAACTTTGGGTAAAAGTTGGCATTTGACAGCAGAGTAACATTGATTTTTTAGGGGTTTTGGGCAGGGCGAACGCACGGTATTTCTAAAACCCTTGCAGGATAAGGATATTGACGAAAAAATAGGCTAACTTTAAAAACGCCAAAACCCTTGCTATTAAAGGATTCTTATACTTTAGATGCGTTTGCCCTGGGGTTTTGGGCATGAAGAAAGAAACTATTCAATCATCGAAAGTTGGTAAAAGTCAAAATTAATAACATAAATTTCCCAAAAACAGCCGCGAACGCTAGGAACTAACAGTTGCTAAATACCGGATATATCAAGGATTACAGCAATTATGTAGTCAAGAAGCAAAATATCAAGCGACCATTTGAAGTATCAATCTTTCTAACTACCAAAATCTATAAAATCTAGAATTAGCAAGGGCTTTCAGACGCTATTTCCGAATTTGCAGACATCTCGGCTCCATGCCATTATAAGCTTTGAAGTGAATTTATCATAGTACATTAATACTACTAAATAATCTATTATTGCTTACTGTTATCAGTACTACCTACTTGCACAAAAGCAACAGTACTTTCCCAATCAACAGTTTGATTAAGTAAATGTCGAGTAGATAACTCCTTGAAAGCTTGTATTTCCTTTTTAGTTAGATTCTGTGCAAGACGGTCTGCGTAACTTGGTCGATTGATACCAACATTAAACAAACGGTTAAGAAAAGTGGTTGTAATATGCAATTGCGTTAAATTCTGCTCAAGAATCACTTTTACCGCTATCCCTGCCGACTCAAAACAGGAGCGTAAATCATCTGCATCCCAGTTGAGCATTGGGTCTTTTTGCTCGGCATAAATTGCTTCTTCCGCTACGACTAATCGCTCATACAATTGGGCATCCAAGCAGTGCGGTTTGAGCAAGTGATAAAACCTTTGAGTATGACGCGGCACTGTTTCTGCTAATACAAGCTTTCCTGACTGGGGTGTTAATTTAGCTAAAATTTGGGCAGCGATCGCTTTATCAGGCTCAGACATCAGTGCATTGCGTCCGATTATACAGTCAAATTGCACATCCAATGCAGTAGAAGTTAAAACAGCAGGCAACTCGGTGATTGTTGCAGTTAGAATTATTGGACGCATCATTTCTGTTAGTGCTGCTGCTTGTTGGGTTAGAGCATTAGTATCACCAAGAGTGCGAACACAAGTATAAACTCCGCCTTCTGGAACTTGCCGTATTGCTTCCCAAGTAAGTAAACCAGTTCCAGCATTCAGATCCAGTACCAGATGATGACGTTGCAATTGAGCTAAATCAAAAATGCGCTCGCGTACTGTTGCTAACTGTGTACCTACCTGAGAGAGGGTACGTTGTAACCAGCGTTCGGAATTTCGGTCAGCGCTTCCATAAGTGAGTATTTCTAAGGGAGCAACACCTATACCTTCTACTAATGCAGCCAGTTGAGCTTCCCGATGGCGTGCTACCTGTGTACTAATTTCTTTTTCTCGACCTTGCTGTGATGGCTGGTAAAATACTTGCCCTTGTAAGCTGCTTGGTAGGTATTGCTGTGCTACCCAATGGTCGCGGTAAGCATGAGGATAAAGATAGCCCGCTCCATGCCCAAAACCCTTTTTGTCACGATTGGCATCTTTTAAATGAGTGGGAACTTCTGCTTCTTTTTCCTGTTCAACCGCAGCCAACGCATCAAAAAATCCCATAAGACTATTGGATTTTGGTGCTGTTGCCAAATAAAGTACTGCCTGCCCCAAGTGATAACGCCCTTCAGGCATCCCTACACGGTCAAAAGCTTCAGCACAAGCATTAACTACCACTACAGCATTCGGGTCAGCTAGTCCGACATCTTCACTAGCAAGAATTAACATCCGCCGAAAGATAAAACGTGAGTCTTCGCCTGCATAGACCATTTTCGCTAGCCAGTACAAGGCTGCATCCGGGTCGGAGCCGCGTAAGCTTTTAATGAAGGCGCTGATCGTATCAAAATGGACATCACCTTCTTTATCGTATAGAACAGCGCGTTGTTGAATTGATTCTTCTGCTACTGCCAAGGTAATGTGAATTGCTCCATTGGTATTGGCTGGTGTTGTCTCCACTGCTAATTCCAGAGCATTCAATAATGAACGAGCATCACCGTTAGCAACATTGACCAAATGAGCTAGAGCATCTACTTCAATCTCCACTTTCAGCTTGCCATAACCGCGTTCTGAATCAGCCAGTGTTTGCTCAACAATCCGATACAAATCTTGTTCGTTTAATTGCTGAAGCTGGAAAATACGCGAACGGCTGACAAGTGCTTTATTAACTTCAAAATAGGGATTTTCTGTGGTTGCGCCGATTAGAATAACTGTGCCATTTTCTACCCAAGGCAACAGAGCATCCTGTTGAGACTTGTTGAAACGATGAACTTCATCGACAAATAAAATAGTTCGTTGATTATAAAACTGACGCTGTTGAGTAGCTGTTTCAATTGCCGCTCGAATTTCTTTGACCCCAGAGAGTACCGCGTTGATAGCAATGAAATGAGCGCGGGTAGTATTCGCAATTACACGCGCCAGTGTTGTTTTACCTGTACCTGGTGGTCCGTAGAAAATTAAGGAAGATAACTGGTCTAAACTAATGGCACGTCGTAGCAGTCGTCCTGGGGCAATGATATGGTCTTGACCTACAAATTCATCAAGTGTCAAGGGACGCATTCGAGCAGCAAGCGGCGCTTCTTTTTCTGTTACCTTTTCGAGATGCTGGTCAAATAAATCCATATAGTAGTGCTCTGAATAATCCTCTTTTCTCTAGCTAGCTCTTAATGTTCGCTGTCTAATAAGTCTTTTACTCAAAGCATTACTTTGAGTAAAAATTAAAAACATGATATAACATTATCTCAAAATTCTTTGAGCAAACTGATATAACGTTATCTCATGAACTGAAGTATGAAATAAAGTTTTTTCAAAAAGAGAAATATTATGCCTGCCAATTTAATACTTTCGATTGAAACAAACGCTGGAGGAGTAGCTAAAAGTACCATTTCGTACAATCTTGCTTATGAATTAGGTGTTCGTGGCTATTCAGTCGCACTCCTAGACATTGACCCTAACGAATCGTTGACATTATTCTGTGGGTTAGGAGAAGCTAAAGCACCAGGAACGATGGCCAATGTTTACGATCCAGACTTCAAGGGAGACTGGCCTTTAGTTACAGCTTGGCAAGGTAAGATTGACAAAATCCAAGTTTGTAAGGGTGGAAAAGAATTGCATGAGACAATTTGAGCAGTTTCAAAAGATTTGCGTGGAGCTTATACTCTTGCAGATCGGTTGAGTGATTACCCCTTAGATCGCGATTTCATAATTATCGATTGTCCTGCTACACTGGAGCCTTTACCACTAACTGCTCTTGCCGCCTCTAGCCATGTATTAATTCCAATTCAACCTGAATATAAAGCTTCTCAGAGCGCTGCCGCAATGATTGAGTGGTACTATTTCAATTGCAAGCGACTGAGATTGAAGCCAACTCCAAAGATCTTAGGTATAGTTCCCACTCGTTGGAAAAGTGATTGGGGAGCGCATAGAAGTATTGTTGAGGAACTTCCTTTAGTCTGTAAAAATTTAGGAATTCAGTATTTTAGCCCAATTCGGGAATCAGCAGATATTCTTAATGCTTCTGGTAGAGGTCTACCTTTAGGAATTTATAGACCAGGCAGAGAAGCAAGAGCAGATTTTGTACAAATTGTTGATGCACTAGTTCAAGAACTTAAGGTATTGAGGGGTCAGTAAATGGCGAAAACAAATAAACCGAGTGTGCTCCCTAGCTGTCTAACTGGTATACAAAGCAGATAAGCTGATATTGCACCTACTAGCAGTAACAAATTAGTGATAGTCAAATTGCCTCGCCATCGCCCACAAAGAAAGTTCAGTAATGCCAAACGAATAATTTTAGAATGTT
>NZ_JAVRBR020000031.1:0-55607 GCF_034531165.2 Dendronalium sp. ChiSLP03b
AGAACAAGTTCTTAAGAATCTCAGGAATAAAGCTCATGCTCTCGGCCTTGAACTTGTGCCAATTTCGCAAGATACGCAAAATACTCCATTCTTTTCAACCCTTGCTACATAAGCCTTACGCAAAGTGTTTCTTCAGAGTTAACCAAGATGAAATTCTCAAACGCTATGCTGCTGGAGAAAGCAGCTTTCAGCGAGTAAATCTGCAAGAAGCAGAGTTGACGAATGCAAACCTTAGAAGTGCAGATTTTAGCAATGCCGATTTACGTCAGACACGGCTGGATAAAACCAACTTAAGCCAAGCATGTCTGCGGGAGACCAACCTGAGTGAAGCGATCCTCTGGAGAATAGATTTAAGTGAAGCAGACTTGTATCGCACTATTCTGCATGAGGCTGATTTGACTGGTGCAAAGCTGGTTCAGATACGCCTGGATGAAGCTAACTTAATCAAAGCTAGTTGATGTGGTGCTAATTTGAATGCTGCAAAACTCTCTGGTTCTCTACTAATTCAAGCAGACTTGCGTCCCAGTTCCAATCAACGCACAGATTTGGGATACCCGGTTTTAACTGGGGCAAACTTGAGCTACGCTGACCTGAGAGCAGCTTCACTGCATCAGGGACTTCCAAAGAATAAATTAATCAACAAAAACCAAGAAGCCATATTTAAACAATAATGATAATCATTTTTAGGGAGATGAGGAGGCAGTGCGTTGCGGTGAATCAACGCTGTCACCCGAAGGGAGATTTCCTCCGTTATGGCAACTGCCGTGGACATGAGGGGTATAAGGGAGAAATAATAACTGGTAAATGATTAATAATATAAGAAAGCGCTTCACACTTCTTAAATAATCAGCTTTATTAGAACAATGGCGAGAGATTTGCGAGGATTCATCAAAATTCTGGAAGAAAAAGGACAATTAAAGCGGATTTCAGCTTTAGTCGCTCCAGATTTAGAAATTGCCGAGATTTCCAACCGAATGCTGCAAAAAGGTGGTCCAGGGTTGTTATTTGAAAACGTCAAAGGTGCTTCCTTTCCGGTGGCGGTGAATTTGATGGGAACTGTGGAAAGGATATGCTGGGCGATGAATATGCAGCATCCAGAGGAGTTGGAAACTTTGGGGAAAAAGCTGAGTATGCTGCAACAACCAAAACCGCCGAAGAAGATTTCCCAGGCGATAGACTTTGGGAAAGTGTTGTTTGACGTGGTAAAAGCTAAGCCAGGACGTGACTTTTTTCCCAGTTGTCAGCAAGTGGTGATTCAAGGCGATGAAGTGGATTTGCACAAGCTACCCTTGATACGTCCTTATCCTGATGATGCTGGCAAGATTATCACGCTGGGGCTAGTAATTACTAAAGATTGTGAGACAGGTACGCCAAATGTGGGTGTGTATCGCTTGCAACTGCAATCTAAGAATACAATGACAGTTCATTGGTTATCAGTGCGGGGTGGGGCGAGACACTTGCGAAAAGCCGCCGAACGTGGGAAGAAATTAGAAATTGCGATCGCACTTGGTGTAGATCCTTTAATTATCATGGCAGCTGCCACACCCATTCCTGTAGATTTATCAGAATGGCTATTTGCTGGACTTTACGGCGGTTCTGGCGTGCAGTTGGCAAAGTGTAAAACAGTAGATTTGGAAGTTCCCGCAGATTCAGAATTTGTTTTGGAAGGGACAATTACACCAGGAGAAGTCTTGCCAGATGGGCCTTTTGGCGACCACATGGGTTATTACGGTGGCGTGGAAGATTCGCCTTTGATTCGCTTCCAGTGTATGACGCACCGCAAAGATCCGATTTACTTAACAACATTTAGCGGTCGTCCACCCAAAGAAGAAGCGATGATGGCGATCGCACTTAATCGCATTTACACCCCCATTCTGCGGCAACAAGTATCAGAAATTGTCGATTTCTTCCTGCCAATGGAAGCTTTGAGTTACAAAGCAGCGATTATTTCCATTGATAAAGCATATCCAGGACAAGCGAGACGGGCAGCTTTAGCATTTTGGAGTGCTTTGCCACAATTTACCTACACCAAGTTTGTCATTGTTGTGGATAAAGACATAAATATTCGCGATCCCCGTCAAGTGGTGTGGGCAATTAGTTCCAAAGTCGATCCAGTGCGGGATGTGTTTATTTTGCCAAATACGCCTTTTGATACCTTAGATTTTGCTAGTGAGAAAATTGGTTTAGGTGGACGCATGGGAATTGATGCCACAACTAAAATTCCGCCAGAAACCGAACATGAGTGGGGTGCTACTCTAGAGTCAGATCCAAATGTGGCAGCAATGGTAGAAAGACGATGGGCAGAGTATGGTTTAGCAGATTTGCAGTTAGGAGAAGTCGATCCGAATTTGTTTGGCTACGATATGAAGTAAAAATTAGTACTTTTCATATCAGCGCACAGGCTAATCCCCACGTCAACAAGCTAAGCCTCCCGCTAATGTAGGCTTTGTCTGTAAAATAATGGTTTTAGCCTGGTAGGCTGATATCTAGAAATCGGAAAAATTATGAATAGAAAAGTGAAAAATGCAGCATCAAATTTAATCATGGGAGTAACACTCAGTTGTATCAGTATGGCGATCAATAGTGGTATAGGCGATCAAATAGTGTTAGCTAAATCAACTAATTCACAAAATTGCGATATTTTCGCCTACGTCACTGATACAGATCCAAAGGGTTTAAATGTGCGGAGTGGAGCAAGTATAAATAACAAAATCCTCGGACAAATACCCATCAACGAAACGGTTAAGATTATCGCTGCTGCTGGAGATTGGGTGCAAATTACTGATGCTAGTGATGGTTTTCCAGGAACTGGATGGGTGTTTGTGCCAAAGTTAGGCATATCAACACGGGGTTATGGTACTAACGGCGTGGATCTTTATGCCAGTACTAGTCAACAAAGCCGAAAAATAAGGAGGGTTCCCTCTAGTGTCAGTATCAAATTATTAGGCTGTCAGGGAGATTGGGCACAGGTAGAATACGAAGGTATTCGCGGTTGGCTAGCAAGAGAAGATCAGTGTGGTGCTGCCCTGACAACTTGTTCTTAAAATTCAGGTACTGAAGCGATCGCAGCTCTTGCTCCGGCATTTTGCATCAAGTTGCCAAATCCCAAAATCTCTTCGCCATTGCCTAATGTTCCACCTAATCCTGTTTCACAACCACTCAACACCATTAAATCAACGTTGGTTAAAAAACAGGTGTTTTGGATGTCGCGTAAAGTGATGCGATCGCCATTACCAAATAGAATAAATGAATTATTACTAAGGTTAGTACCTTCACCAGAGCGATCGCCGATTTGTTTAAAAATGGCTAATGCTTGTCAGGAAATCTTAATATTATTATGTTAGGTGCAATTTGGGTGTATAAATTGTACAAATAAGTTGACACCATTGTAAATAAAGAATTTTATATAGCCTTCCAAGCTATTAATGCGGGTTCGATTCCCGCCGCCCGCTGTGTTAAGCTATCTGTGAAAAAGACATCTGCTACAGTAATCCTGATTGATATAAATATTGCATGACTATTAATTAACAGTCATGCATAAGATTTGCACAAATCGATTGGGATTGCTAGATGACAGCATTTTCACATTTGCAAAGTTGGGAAGCAAAACATCCCTAATTGTATTAACACAAGCTATGTGCAATATTTAACCAAATCTGCCACTGACGTAATCTCTTGTGTCTGCCTGTTTGGGATTGTTGAAAATTACTTCCGTCGAATCGTATTCTACTAGATAACCGCTCCGACCACCCTTTTCTGTAGTCTGGACATTGAAAAACGCAGTCATATCAGACACGCGTGCTGCTTGTTGCATATTATGGGTAACGATCACGATGGTGTACTGTTCTTTCAATTCGTGAATCAGTTCTTCAACTCGCAGGGTGGAGATAGGGTCAAGAGCAGAGCAAGGTTCATCCATTAGTATAATTTCAGGTTGCACTGCGATCGCCCGCGCAATACACAACCTTTGTTGCTGTCCACCAGACAAAGATAAGCCGCTTTGCCGCAATTTGTCTTTCACTTCGTCCCACAAAGCTGCTTGTCGCAAACTCCGCTCTACCAGTTCATCCATATTACCTTTGTAGCCGTTGATTCTAGCACCAAAAGCTATATTTTCATAAATTGATTTGGGAAATGGGTTAGGTCTTTGAAATACCATACCAATCCGACGACGCACCTCTACAGGATCTATATCAGGTGCGTACAAGTTTTTACCGTAATAATAAACCTTACCTTCTGCTCGAAACGACTCAATGAGGTCGTTGAGACGGTTATAGCATCGCAGCAACGTACTTTTACCGCAACCAGAAGGCCCAATAAAGGCTGTAGCCTTATGTTTCGGGATATCTAACCAAACATCCCGCACGGCCAAGAAATTACCGTAGTAAATGTTGAGGTTTTCTGTACGTAAAACAGTGTCTGTGCTATTAGCGGTGCTAGTATTGGTAGCCATAAATGGTCTAGTGTAAGTTTTAGGGATGAGTAATGAACCCTGGTGAACTATTTCAATAAGTTTTCTGGCGAGTTGCCCAGCGAGCAATGATACTGGTGATGAGAACCATCAACACCAAAATCAAAGACGCAGCCCAAGCTAGTGACTGCCAGTTTTTAAATGGAGAAATGGCAAAGTTGTAAACTAAAACAGCAAGGGAAGCTGTAGGTTTAAATAAACCATCAGGCCAGAATGGTGAGAAAAGTGCGGTGAACAATAAAGGTGCAGTTTCTCCGGCTGCTCGGGCGATCGCTAAAGTCGATCCTGTGACAATTGCTGGCAGAGCAGCTGGCAATACTACTTGTGTTACCGTTTGAAAGTTGGTTGCGCCTAACCCCACAGATGCTTGTCGCAAATCTTGCGATACCAACTGTAAAGCTTCATCAGCAGTTCTGACAATTATTGGTAACATCAAAATTGCTAATGCAAATCCTCCACCTATAGCAGAGTAGGAACCTAAGTTGAGTTTTACCAAGGTTAAAACTACAATTCCATAGGCAAATACCCCAGCAATAATCGAAGGAACTCCACTGAGGACATTAGTAGCAAAACGTATCCATCTAGCTACCTTAACAGAGCTAAATTCTGTTAAATAAATTGCTGCTATTACACCCAGTGGGATGCTAATTAGGGCAGCAATTCCCACCATTAGTAATGTTCCCAAGATGGCGTTACCAAAACCACCTCCCTGTCTCAGGGGTGCGGGTGGTAGTTCAGTAAACACACTCAAACTTAAACTGCTAAAGCCTTGAATCAGAACGTAAGAAAGTACTGCCAGCAGAGGTAAAAGCGCCAATAATCCACAAATAAATGCTACCACAGTCATCGCTGTATTAAATAGCGTCCTGCGAGACATAGGGGCGCGAGTCAGACTGCTTTCGGGAAAATGAGAAGTCATAATTCAAACCACAAGTATGCTACAGTCGCTTCACTCGGAGAACAATAAACTCGGCCATAATATTGACTATCAGCGTTAAGACAAACAGAACTAAGGCAGCATACATTAAAGCCGCAACTTGCAAACCACTAGCTTCCGAGAATTGGTTTGCTAATAGAGAAGAAATCGTATTGGCTGGAGCTAAAAGTGAGAGACTAATGTTGTTGGAATTGCCAATCAACATTGTTACAGCCATTGTTTCTCCCATTGCCCGACCAAGTGCCAGCATCACAGCACTGACGATGCCAGAAAAAGCGGCTGGAATGAGAACTTGAAAAATTGTTTCCCAACGAGTTGCTCCTAGTCCTACAGATGCTTGGCGTAAACTGGGAGGTACGGAAATCAATGCATCACGAGATATAGCTGTGATGATTGGCAAAGTCATAATCGCTAAGATGACTCCAGCAGGCAACATTCCTGGTCCTGTGGGAGGCGTGCTAAAGATTGGTAACCAGCCAAAATAACTATTAAGCCATTTACCCAAGTTGGTTATTATTGGCACTAAAACAAAAATGCCCCATACACCATAGACAACGCTGGGAATAGCTGCGAGAAGTTCTACCAAGAACACCAGTACCAGCCGCACCTTACCTGGAAGAAAATTCTCACTCAATAAAACAGCGGTGCCAACACCAATGGGTACAGCTATCAGTAAACCAAGAAAAGAACTGACTAAAGTTCCATAAACCTGAGGCAGCACTCCATATTCATTATTGACAGGATTCCAAGTACTTTTAGCTAAAAAGCCCAAACCAAATTCTTGGATAGCAGGCCAGGCATCACGAGCAACCTGTAAAGCAATCCATAATAAAGTAGCAGCGACAGCTAGTGCAAAAATCCGAGTCAGCCAAATAAAGCTTCGATCTAGCGACTTTTCTACTTCGGAGCGATTTTTAATTGCTGCTTGCAGATTCTGAGAATTTGTAGTCATGAATACTGACTTTAACGATTAAACAGAGAAAAATGTGAGAGGAACCAGATTAGTAAAATTGTCGCTGCGTCATCTTTGAAACCTGAGACATCAGTAAACCAGAATTGATGTTTACAAATGCTGTAGATAGATCTATCTACAGTTGATTACGGATGTCTCATGCTATGACTCTAAGCTATTAATCTCCTATTTGCTAGCACTGGTTCCACTACCAGTAACAGCAATTTTATAGTCTGGGCTGATTTGATCGGCAGCAGTAGCCACTTTTGAAATTACGTTTTGGGGTAGAGGAACATACCCTAGTTCTGGAGCAATCTTCTGACCTTCAGTCAAGGCGTACTCAATCATCGCTTCCATAGCTTTAGCTTTTGCAGCATCAGGATATTTTTTATAAGCTAGAATCCATGTGTAGCTGACAATGGGGTAGGAATCTGCTCCTTCGGGATCGGAAATAAAAGCACGGAGATTGTCCGGCAGAGTTACTGCTTCCAGAGTTTTAGAAGCCGATTGCTCATTCGGTAAAACCAACTTGCCGCTTTTGTTTTCCAAGGCAGCAAACTTGATATTATTTTGTTTGGCGTAGCCGTACTCGACATAACCAATCGAACCTTGAGTTTGTTGGATTTGGGCGGTCACACCTTCATTACCTTTACCACCAACTCCCGCAGGCCAGTTGACAGTCTTGCCCTCACCAACTTTACTCTTCCATTCTGGACTGATGGCACTGAGATGTTTAGTAAATACACCTGTAGTACCACTACCATCAGAACGATACACAACTGTAATGGGTTGATTGGGTAACTTTGCACCTGGGTTAGCAGCAGCAATTTTCGGGTCGTTCCAGGTCTTGATCTTGCCGAGTAAGATATCAGTGTAAACTGCCCGTGGTAGCTTCAGTTCGGGAACATCTGGCAGGTTATAAGCCAGCACAATGCTACCAGCAGTCACTGGCAGCAAAAGTACGCCTTTATCCTGTGGTACTTTCTGGATTTCGTCATCTTTCATGGCAACATCGCTGGCACCAAATTCTACAGTACCTTTGATAAATTGCTCAACTCCAGCACCGCTACCAACTGACTGATAGTTAATTTGTAGGTTCGGATATTTTTTGTTTAAGTCTGTGAACCAGCTTGTGTACAGTGGTGCCGGGAATGAAGCACCTGCACCAGTTAAGGCTACGTTGCCACCAAGATCTAATTTGGCTGGATTTGAGGCTGTAGCATCTTTAGCCGTACCAGATGGCGTGTCTGTATTAGCATTGTTGTCAGAGGCTTGCTGTCCGCCACAAGCTGCTAGGCTAATTGACAGTGTAAACACTGAGATATAAACTGGAAAGCTGTATTTTTTGGTCATATGTAGACGTGAGAGCATCGCTGTCAATTTTTGATAAATTTCCAGGTGAGCGCTTCTAAGATACCCCTAAAAGATAGAGGTAAAGGTAAACGTAAGGTTAACAAACTAAAAAAAAGGTATTATTTTAAATAAATTTCACAAATTTGAATTTTAGATGTCAGACAAAATTTATACTCAACATCAAAGAGTGTCTCAAGTTAAGCAGAGCGATCGCCCGAACAAAAAGTCTACACAAGACATTTAATAGTTTTGGGACAACTGTGGTTAATGCACTGAAAAGCTAATATAAGTCCAGAATTGATTGTTAACTATTTTACTATATAACTCAGTATTAATTCAGGCAGCATAACTAACAGACCATGCCCCGGTCTAGAGAAAAAGAATAATCATATATCACCTAAGCCAGAATGACAGAAACAGAAAAGTCACTCATCAAAGAGGCAAAAGAAAATATGCTACCTGTTAATGTCTCTACACCAATTTAAATTAGATAATTAATGCCTATACTGGTTGCTGTTGCTTTTCTTTTTTGACTTTTCGTCTTTGCCTAATAAATGTTTGCTGCTTCCAATCAATTACTATGGTCGATGATTGGCTTACTTCTGACAATGGGTGGCACATTCCTAGAAGCCCATGGCATTACTTTCCCTTGGAGTTGGAGTAAGCACGGAATTCAGACTTTTTCTTTAGGTGTCACCTGTCAAGTTGGTGCGGTGTTGTTGGTAGGTTGTTTAGGGGGCAAAAATGCGGGTGCGCTCTCACAAATTGCCTATTTAGTTATGGGGTTAACTTTGCTACCTGTATTTGCTGACGGTGGCGGTATTGGTTATGTTAAGTTATCCCAGTTTGGCTATCTCCTAGGTTTTATTCCTGGAGCCTGGATTTGTGGCTTGTTTGCCTTTAAAGCTAGACCTCGCCTAGAAACTCTCGCCTTTAGTTGTATTTGTGGACTTTTAACTATCCACATCTGCGGCATTACTTATCTGATGATTAGTTATTTCTTTCAGTGGAAAGGCACAGAAAATCTACCATTTATAGAAGCAATCCTCAGATATTCCTGGTTTGCAATACCAGGGCAACTAACTGTAGTATGTGCTGTTACCGTAATAGCATATGTATTGCGTCACTTAATGTTTTATTAGTCATTAGTCCCTAGTCAAGGGTTCAATAGTCTAGAGATTGGCTGTTGATTGTTGGCTGTTGGCTTTTGACTGTTGGCTTTTGACTGTTGACTGTTGACTAATTCACCATGGTTTTATTGAAAAATCGCCTTTTCTGGATTGCTGCTTTCTTAGCTGTTATATTAGACCGACTAACAAAAAACTGGGTAGTGGAAGTATATAAATCTTGGCCGTTAGAAACCGTAATTGACTCGAAAACAGGCAATATTATATACAGGCATTCACTACCCTTAATACAAAGTATATTTCACTTCACTTACGTCACAAACGATGGCGGAGCTTTTAGTATACTTAGCGGACGAGTAGATTTATTACGTTGGCTATCATTGGCAGTAAGTTTGGCATTAATAGCATTCGCATTGTTTGGCCCAGTATTAAATCTTTGGGAGCAATTAGGCTATGGCTTAATTTTAGGTGGAGCTATTGGTAATGGTATCGATCGGTTTGTCTTAAGCTATGTTATTGATTTCCTTGATTTTCGCTTGATTAACTTTGCTGTATTTAATATTGCAGATTCGTGTATCAGTATTGGTATTGTTTGTTTGCTGATTGCTTCTTTCAAAAAAACACCGACTTCAAATCACAGGTCGCGCTAATCTAGACTTTGGGTAGCCACTTTACATCATTCATTTTATGGCGATCGCATTGGAGCATCCCACTTTTTTGCATGTCATTGCGAGGAGAAACGACGAAGCAATGACAGCTATTCTCTTATTAAAAAATAAAAACTGGGATGTACCCATCGCACTTTCCAACAAAAATCTCTAGAACCCTTACTGTAAATCTGGAGAATTGCAGAATAGCTTTAGATACAGCGGATTTCAAGTTGGTGAAGCAGCGCGGTCTTGGGGGTTTCCACGCCAGTTGCTACCCTGCGGGAAGCCGCGCAGAGCGCGTCTACAAGTCGGCAAAGCCGCCCAATGCACTGGCTCCCCATGAGCGACTGCTGTTAGTGCAGCGGAACGCGAGTCCTCTCCCAAGGGGAGACGCTAAGAGCGATAGCGCAGCGGAACGCGAGTCTTCTCCCAAGGGGAGACGCTACGCGAACGAGCGTCACGAGCATCACCCGCAGGGTTAAGTACACCAGTGTAAGTCTCAAAGTTAGGGATAAAGCCTGTTTTACTTCTGACTTCTGACTTTTTACCCTGAATTTTGCTGTAAATCAATTTTTATCAGTAGTTTTCTCAACCCAAGCCGATAAATACTAAAACCCTTTCTCATTCTTAATATTTAAGAATACTGAGAAAGGGTTTCAGCAATTTACATCTGGATATGACAGATGCACCAACTATTATTTGTGGTAAACGGGCATCAGATGATACCTCAATTAGTTACCCGTAGTGGGAGTTTTTGGTGAATCAGAGCCTGGAACTGTACTGGGACTAGCGCTTGGTTCGCTAGTGCTGCCAGGGGTGCTAGAATCTGGTGATGTTGAGCTTCCTGGCATAGGAGTTGAGTTGCTAGGATTACTAGGCTCAGGTGCTGTTGGACTTTCTGACCCAGGAGTTAAGTTGCTAGGATTGCTAGGCTCAGGTGCTGTTGGGCTTTCTGACCCAGGAGTTAAGTTGCCAGGACTAGTGGGGTCTGTTCCTGGTGTTGGAGTTATGTTACCAGGACTGGTGGGGTCTGTTCCTGGTGCTGGGGTTGTGTTACCAGGACTAGTGGAGTCTGGCGAGGTTGTACTATCTGGAGTAGTTGGGCTGCTAGGGGTACTACTATCAGAAGGCGCGGTACCTGGTACTGTCGTACTGCCAGGAGTACTGCTATCAGAAGGCTCAGTTGCTGGTACTGTCGTACTGCCAGGTGCGCTGGGCGTGGCTGATGTACCGCCTTGACAACGGGAATTTAGGGGAGAACGTTCACACAGGATTTTAAAACCTTCTGGTGAGAGTTTAATTTCCGTTGCTGAATTAGTGGATGAGTCACTGGATTGAGCGATTTGGGATTTACTGGATTGGGCAACAGCAACGTTAGTTGTGAGTGCCAAAGTTAGGGCTGTACCAATCAAAGACAGAGATTTTCCCTTCATTATAAAATTAACCTCACACGGAAACGGAACTCTCGACCCATTAAAACAGACTCTAGCTTATAGAAAATCTTCCTAAATGAAGATGTTTAGCTTTGCAAGCAAAGCTGTGAATATGCTAAAGCATTCAACTCTGGTTTTGAGAAATACAAAACTAAAAATTCTGGCTCTTGCGATTAATCAGAGAATAGTAGATAAAATAAGCATTACAGAGTAAGGGTTAGAATTTTAGAATAATGCAAAATAGTAATAAAGAGAACTCAATGCTTTTACATAGATTCAATAATTATAATGATGCAATTAATACATCAACAATTCAGTAAATAAATTTCTGCTTTGGCTTATGAGTAAAATGATGAAAGATTTGTGTTGAGACAGCCATTCGCCTGATTCTTCCCTAAATTAGTTGTGATGTGAATAGCCGATGAGTTCCCCCCAACCCCCTCACAAGCCACAAACGTTACTTGGTCAACTGACTCAAGCAGTACATACAATTCAAGCTAGGGTTGACTTCTCTAAGCTGGCGCTCAAGCCTAATGCCAAAGTACCAGAAATCTGGGTGCAGGATGCGGGGGCGGATAAAGCGGAAATATATCCGCTGTTGGGCGATCGCTACGTACTCGGTCGCAGTTCCAAATCCTGCGATATAGTCATTCGCAATCCAGTAGTCAGCCAAATTCACCTGTCACTGTCGCGAGATTCTACTCAGCGCACCCCAGTTTTCGTCATCAAAGATGAAAACTCAACCAATGGTATTTATCGTGGTAAGCGGCGGCTCACTTCCTTAGAACTGCGTCATGGCGATATTCTCACCTTGGGACCACCAGAACTCGCTGCTTCTGTGCGGTTGCAATACGTCGATCCACCAGCTTGGTATGTCAAAGCCGCAACTTGGACAGCCTACGGTGTTGCCAGTGTTAGTGGTCTTTTGGCATTGGTGATTGGCGTAGAATGGCTGAAATTTTCTGTCAGACCTCTACCTACAGCGACTCGCGCCCCGGTAATTGTTTACGCCCGTGATGGAGCTACCCCTCTGCGCGAGCCACGAACTACCGCTCACGTAGACATGAAGCGCTTGCAGGATTTTGGTCCCTATTTGCCCGCCGCTGTGGTTGCATCAGAAGATAGTCGTTACAACTGGCATTTTGGGGTCGATCCATTGGGAATTTTGCGAGCTGTGTTGATCAACAGTCGCAGTGGAGACGTGCAGCAAGGAGCCAGTACTGTTACCCAGCAAGTAGCTCGCAGTTTATTCCGCGACTATGTTGGTAGCCAAGACTCTCTTGGACGCAAAGTGCGGGAGGCAATAGTTTCCCTGAAGCTAGAAACTTTCTATAGCAAAGATGAAATTTTGCTGACTTACTTAAATCGGGTTTTTCTGGGGGCTGATACTTCTGGCTTTGAGGATGCCGCACAGTATTACTTTGGCAAGTCAGCTAAAGAATTAACTCTTTCAGAAGCTGCAACGTTGGTGGGAATTTTACCTGCGCCTAATGCTTTCGATTTTTGTGGAGATGGGCCGAATAAACTAGAAGCTGCTGAATACCGCAATCGCGTCATTAAGCGAATGCTGGAGATGGGCAAAATCAAACCAGAAGAAGCGAATCGAGCTAGGCGTTCAACCATCCAAATTAGCCCCAAAGTCTGCGAACAGCAAGCAAAGACAATCGCTCCTTATTTTTATAGTTACGTCTTTCAAGAATTGGAATCAATTTTGGGGTCAGGAGCCGCAAGAGAAGGCAATTATATTATTGAAACTCAGCTCGATCCCACAATTCAATCCCAAGCAGAATCAGCATTGCGTAATTCAGTCAACAACGCCGGTTCAACTTTCCGTTTTTCCCAAGGAGCGCTTGTTACTCTTGATTCTAAAACTGGCGCGATTCTGGCGATGGTAGGTGGAACTGATTACAAAAAAAGTCAGTTCAATCGCGCCGTCCAAGCTAAAAGACAACCAGGTTCTACCTTCAAAATCTTTGCTTACACTGCTGCGATTCAGCAGGGAATTCCAGCATCTAAAAGTTACTCCTGTGCCCCTTTGCCTTGGCAAGGCTTTACTTACAAACCCTGTCGTTCTGGTGCTGATATTAGTCTAGATATAGCCACAGGGCTTGCCCTTTCGGAAAATCCGATCGCTCTACGGGTTGCGAGGGATGTAGGACTAAATAAAGTAGTAGCAATGGCGCAGCGCTTGGGAATAAAGTCGCCCCTCGACCCAGTTCCTGGTTTGGTGCTAGGTCAAAGCGTAGTCAATGTTTTAGAAATGACAGGTGCTTTTGGTGCCATTGGCAATCGTGGTGTATGGAATCCTCCCCATGCCATTAGCCGGATTCTAGACAGTAGTGATTGTAGCGATCGCAATGATTTAAAAACCTGCCGTGTCGTCTATTCCTTTGACCAAGATCCAGACGCTAATCAGCGAGTTTTATCAGCTGGGGTAGCAGACGAGATGACTAGTTTGATGCGTGGAGTGGTCACAAGAGGTACTGGTCGCAGTGCTGCCATTGGACTAGGGGAAGCTGGCAAAACTGGCACAACTGATAAAAACGTTGATTTATGGTTCATTGGCTTTATTCCCAATCGGCGACTCGTGACTGGTATTTGGCTGGGAAATGACAATAATTCCCCCACATCTGGCAGCAGTGCCCAAGCGGCTCAATTGTGGGGTAATTACATGGGACGAATTACCCGCTAAATCTGTAATTCGTAATTCATATTTTCCAATTACGAATTTCCCTCCGGATTCGGCAGTTCCTCTTTGGGGGAACCACCAAGACCGGACTGCCTCACGAATTAGTAATTACGAATTACTTGTATCCCTTCCAAGCAGTGACTTCGAGTTTACCGCTAGGTTTGAAGACTACCTGGTAATGAGCTAGAGGTTCTTTGTTGTTAGGAGCTGCTACATTTGAACCATAAATTGCTTGAAACATTTTAGGTAGCGGTGTTTCCCGAAAATAGTCATAGGCAAATTGGTTAAGCGGTTCGTAGTCGGCAATTGTGCCATCTTTGTTGACAGCTACTCGATACTGCAAATCTTGCGTGAAAGTAGGAGTACCACCCCAGTTTTGCCGAATCGCCTTGTAAAGCTTTTGGTTTAAATTTTTAACTGCCTTGGGTTCAGTGATTTTTGAACCGACTACTTCAGGTGTCTTAAGGTATCCTCGCCAAGGACTAACTTCCAATACACCTTGGTTAGTAAATACTATTTTAAATTGAGCAATTGGTTCGTTGGAAACGGAAGGACGGCTAGCGGGATTGTAAAGTAGGTTGGGCAAAGGAGTTAACTCTATTCCTTGATTTGCATCTTTATTGGCTGCTTTATAACCAACGATCGCACCATCTGCCGCCACACCCAGACGATAGACTAAATCTTGTTTTAAAGCTGTGCGATTAGTCCAAGCTGGATTGATTTGATTATAAACTTGGCGATTCAACAGACGTAGCTGGGATGCATCAGTAATTTCAGGAACTGTATTTAAAAGTGCTTCTAAATCTGTAACCGTGGGTTTTGCAGCTGCTGTGGGAGTGGCAACAGCGATGGGAGTCGATGTAGGAGTCGCAGCATTTATGGGAGTTGAAGTGTCTGCGGGCGTTGTTGTAGGCGGTGTAGTAGAACTGCTGCTTGGTGTTGCAGAACTAGTTTGTTCCTCTGGTTTCGGCTGTGGAGGACGCACCTCTGGAGGCGGAATCAGACTAAAGGCGATCGCAGCAACTGCTAAACTTGAAACTCCAATAGTTGCAGGTACTGCCTGCTTGAGCAAGGCTCGATTCGCACCACCATAACGTCTAGCAACTGGTTGTAATTCTAGTGATAACTCTGGTAAAGTTTGCGTATCAGCGAAAAACTGATCTACAGCTTCCACTAAATCAAACAACTGTACCGTATTCAAATCAATTTGAATAGGCGATTTATTATAGTTAGGATTAGACTCAAAACCATCTGGCGTACTCTCAGAATGCACAATTAGTCTGTGCCGATTAGGGTCAATTTTTTGAAACTCTACTAACTCTGAGTCCTGGTTGTGTGCTTGTGGGTTCGGTACATTACTCAAAAATTCTTGGGCATAGCCACTTACTGCCCTTACCAAACTTTCAAAAAATTCTCGCCCTCCTACCAAGGGTTGGTTATGGTTAGATAAATAGCATTCTGCATTTACCAATATTGATAGTTCCGGGCGCAATTCCTGAAAGTGTGCAGCCCTTGAAGCATCACTTAAACCCTCTAAAAGCAGCGTACAGTTAGGAAGACTGTACTTACGTTGTATATTCATATAACCTCTGAAGAAACACGGGTGTAAGGGTGTAGGGGTGTAGGGGTGTAGGGGAGGAAAAAGTGTTTCTTTTATTCATAGCGGGTGGCGCGCCGCCTGTCGGCCGCTCTTAATAATCCCCCCGACTCGTATTTGAGGAGTGTCAATCTACTTCACCATCAAAAAGACTAATCCAGAATCGTTGCATTCCAGCAGTGCCAGTACAAAATAATAATTGTCCCAACAAATTGATAGCTAACTCATCTAATTTTTCGTCAGAACTTAATGCCAGCACACCAGAACGTCGGGCATTCATTCTACTTTTAAAATGCGCTCTAAACCGCTCTAAATAATTAGATAGTCGCAAATTTTGCTCTAGTGGGAGCTGCTTTTCATGCATTTGCTGATATATCGCAATCAACTGGCGGATGACAACTGTTAAACGCCGCGCTATGTAACAAGCAATTACCACTAAAGCTTTTGCTTCAATAATGGTTAACGGGCGGCGGATATGCGCTCGTCGCATGGGATTGGAGCTACGCATTCGCCACAAATTCACCCGATCTTTAACAATTCCTTTTAATTCCAACTCTTCAGCAAAAGTCAGGATAGCTTCAGAACCACCAAGTTCTAAAGCTTCAATTGCCAGTAAAATGAGATCGATTTGCAACCTGGTTCTAGGGGGACATCCCTGTCCTGCGATCGCAGGATCGGGTAAAGTGTCCAGCATCATCGGTAGTGATTGAGGGGTCGGACTATTCAACGGCGATAAGCTCGCGGAGACATTCATTCTCTAAAATACCTTGTGCGCTTCCAACAGACTAGATAAAACTAGTGCAACTAATTTAAGATTAAGTAGCTAAACAAGAACATTAGACTTTTGGCAGTAGCAGGGCTACCTGATATATATACATTACTTACTTGTTCTACTTAAAGTTTCCGTATACCTATAATTTAGGTTTTTAAATCATCAGTTTACCCTCTCTTTTGTAATAACCAGTCCATCTTTAGCTTGGTGTAGATTCTCAGTATCGTCAATGGATTGCGAAACAGAAGCTGTGAACCCAAGCATATGACATCCTGCGTATGACATTATAGTGTACGATTTTTCAGGTATCTGGAATTGGGGATTGGGGACTGGAGACTGGGTACTGGGAAAGAGATGTAGTCATAAATTCTTTAAATTCCTAATCCTCAATCCCCAATCCCCAATCCCTAATCCCTAATCCCCAATCCCCGTTTATGGATTTGAAATCTCTGATTCGTGACATTCCAGATTTTCCTAAGCCTGGAATTTTATTTCGTGATATCACTACTTTACTGCGCGATCCAGAGGGATTGCGCTATAGTATTGACTTTTTTACACAAAAATGCTCTGATGCTGGTCTGAAAGCGGATTACGTTATAGGTATGGAATCGCGGGGATTTATTTTTGGCTCTCTTCTAGCCTACAAATTAAATTCTGGTTTTATTCCCGTCCGCAAAAGAGGTAAATTACCAGCAGCTGTTCACTCAATTGAATATGAATTAGAGTACGGTACTGACTGTTTAGAAGTTCATCAGGATGCACTACAACCAGGTAGCCGAGTCTTGATTGTAGATGATTTGATTGCCACAGGTGGGACGGCAAGTGCAACGGCAAAGCTGGTGCAACAGATTGGCTGCGAATTGGTGGGTTTTGGGTTTATTATCGAGCTACGGGATTTACAAGGGCGCAAACATCTGCCGAATGTGCCAATTATCTCCCTGATTGAATATTAGTTTGGTCAATGCTGAGTAGTCAGCGGTTTTGAGCAACTAATAACTAACAACTGACAACTGACAACTAACTGCTATGACTTCTACGAGAATTTCCTTGGAGACAAGTCGCGATTGGCTAATCAGGTTCATTACGAGCGAGACTTTTATTTATGTGGTGAAACGCATATTGCAGGCGCTGCTGACCTTGTTTTTAGCATCAGCACTGTCGTTTTTCATCATGAAATTGTCTCCAGGAGACTATATAGATACCCTGCGGCAAAATCCGAAAATTTCTCCAGAGCGAATTGAGGAATTAAGGCGGCAGTTTGGTCTTGATAAGTCCTGGGTAGAGCAGTTTTGGCTGTGGC
This sequence comes from Dendronalium sp. ChiSLP03b, assembly GCF_034531165.2. Lineage (NCBI taxonomy): Bacteria > Bacillati > Cyanobacteriota > Cyanophyceae > Nostocales > Nostocaceae > Dendronalium > Dendronalium sp. ChiSLP03b. The sequence goes on from NZ_JAVRBR020000031.1 coordinate 17,282, forward strand.
TGTGGCGAATCTTTACAAGAGGAGATTTTGGCACAAGTTTTGTTTATCAACGCTCTGTGGGTTCTCTTTTGTGGGAACGAGTACCTGCAACTTTAATGTTAGCGATCGCTTCTTTAATTTTCACTTGGGCAGTGGCTATACCCTTGGGCATCATCGCTGCTGTTAAGCAAAATCGAGCTACAGATAGAGTTTTACAGGTGATTAGCTACACTGGGCAAGGATTTCCCAGTTTTATCACTGCTTTATTCTTACTAATAGTTGCCCAAATCACCTCACCTATATTTCCAGTCGGCGGCATGACTAGCATCGACCATGCTGATTTATCGTGGTTCGGTAAAATTATAGATATTGGCTGGCACATGATTTTACCCACTATCGCTTTGAGCATCACTAGCTTTGCTGGTTTACAGCGGATTACTCGCGGTGAATTATTGGATGTTCTGCGTCAAGATTACATCCAAACAGCTCGTGCCAAAGGATTACCAGAAAATCGGGTTATTTACGTTCATGCTCTCCGCAATGCGATTAACCCCTTAATTACTTTGTTAGGTTTCGAGTTAGCTAGTTTACTCAGTGGTGCATTTATTGCTGAACAGTTCTTTAACTGGCCAGGTTTAGGAAGGTTGACATTGCAGGCAGTTATAGCTAAAGACCAGTATTTAGTAATGGCAAGTCTGGTCATGAGTGCAGTGCTGCTAAATGTGGGTAATTTGCTAGCCGACTTGTTGCTGAAAGTAGCCGACCCTCGAATTCGGTTGGAATCTTAATAGTCAGTTGTCAGTGGTCAGTTGTTAGTTGTCAGGAGGCAGAGGGGCGGAGGGGAAAGAAGAAAAACTTTTATTACACTTTTGTACCCTATCTCCTCTGCTTCCCATCTCCTCCGCTTTCCCTACTTCCCCTACTATCTCATCTCCCTCATCTTCTCTATCCATGCTGTCCGAAGTTTATTATCTGTTGCGTTCCAAATCAGATGGACGTTATCTCATAGCTCGTCCTACTGCTGAGACAGCAGGTTATTTGTTGCTGTTTCGGGAAAGCTTTGATGCTTTAAGTTATCTCAACACCCATGCGGCAGAAGTGGCAAATCGCTTTGCTGTAGAATCTATTCCTGGCACGCAGTTAGGAGGCTTGCTCAAACGTTGGGGTTTTAGCGGTGTGGGGATTGTGAGTGACCCTTTACTACCAAAAGTCGAGTTTTTACAGCACAACTGAACGGCGAATTAATTGGTGTTCAATTTAGATTAAATTTTTAATTACCCATTGATTTCTAAAGCTTTTATTCAAGAACAGGGTAATGGGCTACTCCGGCACGAGGAACAACTCGTTACCGAAGAACTGACAAGAAGAGGCATCCCAATTACTTTTTATACTGAAAAACGTGTTCATAGAAGACAACTTTCACTCGATCGTGAGTCTCTAGTTGTTGGCGATATGCCATGTGTTTTAAGCGCACTAAAACAGCTTGGTATTCCAGAACCTCTGCCTAATGATTATCCCGCTTCACTTGGGGATTTCATGCACCGTCGTACATGGACATCTACTCTACAACAGTTGGAGATGGGATTTCAAAATGGTAACTATCCTCCAACATTTGCTAAACCCGCTTTACGTCATAAACGCTTTACAGGTTGTGTTTTTGAATCAGAATATGACTTTTACCGAGTTTATGGCGTGTCGTGTCAAGAAAAGCTGGTGTGTTCAGAAGTAGTGTCTTGGGTGAGTGAGTATCGAGTCTATGTTGTTCACTCCCAAATCAGAAGTATTGATTGCTATGACGGTAACGCCAATATTTTATTAGACATTGAGAAAGTTCAGTGCGCTATTACAGCTCTTGATAATGCAGGCGAATCCTATGCAGGATATGCAATTGATTTTGGAGTTTTAGATTCTGGACAAACTGCTCTGGTAGAAATGAATGATGGTTTTGCTATTGGAGCATACAAAATCGATCGAAAAAGTTACACTGATATGATTTTGGCCAGATGGCAAGAGCTCTTGTCTCTCACCTCCAATTATTTCACTTCTAGCTAGCTTTAGCTATGAAGATCGAATTGTTCTAACAATGTTTCAACACTAGCATTGCTATCTAAGAAAGAAAATAAATGCCAGTAGCGAAGTTTTCCTTCTTTATCTAATACGAACTGTGCTGGCAAAGTTGCGCCTAATGCTTGTCCTACTTGATAAGTACGAAACACGCGGCAACTTGGGTCACTCAGCAATGGCATTTGTAAGCCTAAATCCCTCACTACTATTTGACTTTGCCGCTCATCGGTACTAGTAATCATTAAAACTTTTATGCCACGATTTTTAAATTGCTCGTAGTTTTCATTCAAAGCTTTGATATGAGGATAGCAAAAAGGGCAATATTGCTTTTCAGTAAATATCCGTGTAAAGGCAAGTAAAACTGGTTGTTTTCCTCTATAATTTGATAATTTTACCAAAGTTCCATTAGTAATGTCTGGTAATTGAAAATCTGGTGTTCCTACATCCAATCTGAGTTTATTTGTAGCCGGTATTGGCAGAAAATTGCGAAAGAAGCGCTCATTAAATAAACCACTAAAATCAGTTGAAGTTAACATTTTTTCTCCTAATTTATATATTGCTATTTCTAATTCGAGGCAACACAGTTTATTAGGGGTAGATACATTTGCCTCTACTGCATATTGTATCCAAACGCCAACCGCTATCAAGATGAAATGACAAAACCACAGATTTAAACTGCCATTAACACTGATTTATATCTCTGTGTTTATGTGTGTTTATCTGTGGTTCTGATTGCTTTTGCTCTCAATTCTAATAAACTTGATTTGAAAATTAGGCAGAAAGCAAGAAAGTAGGGCAAAGGAACAGAGAAAGAATAATAACTCTTAACTTTGCGCCTCAAAATTTTCTAGACAGCAGAGAAGTAAACTTTGGACTTCACAGGGTCAGGAACCATTGTTTGATCGCCTGGTTGCCAACCTGCTGGACAAACTTCGTCTGGGTGAGACTGAACGTATTGAATTGCTTGCAATGTCCGCAGGGTTTCATCGACGCTGCGACCAAAAGCTAAGTTGTTGATGGTGGCGTGCTGTATGATACCATCTTTGTCGATGATAAATAGACCGCGCAAGGCAATTCCTGCTGCTGGGTCTAGGACGTTGTAAGCAGCGCTAATCTCTTTTTTGATGTCGGAGACTAGAGGATAATTCAGGTCGCCGACACCACCAGACTTGCGATCGGTTTGAATCCAAGCGAGGTGAGAGAATTCGCTGTCTACGGAAACCCCAAGGATTTCCGTATTGATTTTCTTAAATTCATCGTAGCGATCGCTAAACGCTGTGATTTCAGTGGGACAAACAAAGGTAAAGTCTAGAGGGTAGAAAAATAGGACGACATACTTGCCACGATAGTCGGACAGTTTAATCGTCTTAAATTCCTGATCCACCACAGCCGTTGCTGTAAAATCGGGAGCCTGTTGACCAACGCGGAGGCATCCTTCTGTTCCGTAAGTGAGGGACATTAACCTAATTCTCCTTCAACTTCTATTTTTTTAGTAGCGTTGGAATTCGGGTTAGGTAAAACTCACCCATCCACGCTGTCACCCGTCGGGTACGCAGTCTCTTAGGTCGGGCTAACCCAACATCAGGACTGTCTCACAGTTTGATTACGATCTGTTACGACTATATCATAGTCATAACGATTTTGAGTAGCAAATGGCTGATTTAGATACAAGAGAATGGTTACTCACAAATGGCTTAGGAAGTTTTGCCAGCGGTACCGTTTCTGATGTTCGCACCCGCACTTATCACGGTTGGCTGTTTGCCGCTACAAATCCGCCTTCTGGACGTACCTTGTTGCTTTCGCACCTAGAAGCTAGCTTGGAAGTATCCGGAAAAGTTGTAGCACTGGGGACGAATTTTTGGGGCAACGGTAAGATTGAGCCGATAGGCTACCAACTGCTGCATTCTTTTGATGTTAATCCTGTTCCCAAATGGATATGGGGTGAAGATACCTGGCAATTAAGCAGGCAATTAGTCATGCCCTATGGATTAGAAGAGAGCAGGGAATGGAGAGCAAAGGAGCAGGGGAGCAGGAGAGAATTAAAATCTACACTCTCCTTTGCCCCTCCGCCCCTTCACCCCTCCGCCCGATTTTGCCATCGAATTTTAATTCAGTATCGCTATGACGGCACAGATATTGGGATTTTAAGGCTGCGACTATTGATAGGCGATCGCGATTTTCACCACCAGCAAGCTGCTAGCCCAGGTTTACAGTTCTCGCAAATGCTTGGCGAACAGCAAGTCTGCTTACAAGCAATTATATCTGGGCATTTTGGCACACCCTGGCATTTGCGCTGGACGCAAGGAGAATATCAACCAGACGCAGTTTGGTACTGGAATTATGAGTTGCCAGAAGAGACGCAGCGAGGATTAGGCGATCGCGAAGACCTCTACAGCCCCGGTTATTTGACAGTTGCTCTCCGTCCGGGAGATACAGTGACTTTAGAAGCACGGATAGGTTTTCCCGACACTCAGCAAAGTATACTCACTTCCGAAACCTTTGCAGCAGCTGTAAAGGCAGACCAAGAAAGGCTTTGCCAGATTTTTGGATGGAATCAAGGGGGGACTGAGGAACTCGCGGCTCCCTCTGAAGATAAGGGGCAATGGGAAACTCGCGGCACTCTCTGGAGATTAGAGGCAATCGGGGCTAGTGACAAGGAAGATAAAGAGAATAATCAATACCCAATACCCAATCCCCAGTCCCTAATTTGGCAGCAATTATTAAAAGCAAGCGATCGGTTTATTGTTTATCGAGCCTCAATTACTGGTCCCACGGTTATTGCTGGTTATCACTGGTTCAATGACTGGGGGCGGGATACCTTGATTGCTTTACCGGGTTTGACATTAGTACCACAGCGCTTTGACCTGGCAAAAGGGTTGTTGCAAACTTTTGGGCGTTACTGCCGCCAAGGTCTAATTCCCAATGCCTTTCCCGATGCTGACGGCGAACCGTTTTACAATAGTATTGATGCAGCGCTGTGGTGGATTGAAAGTTTAGGGCTTTACTTGGAAGCCACTCAGGACTGGCAATTTTTGGCAGAGCAATTCCCAGTTGTGCAGCAAATCCACAAAGCATTTATTGGTGGTACACGTTTCAATATCCAGGTAGATGCTACCGATGGGCTAGTTGGTTGGGATGCCAGCGGTGTAGCCCTTACCTGGATGGATGCAGTGGTTGGGGGGCAGCCTATTACACCCCGTCGCGGGAAGCCAGTAGAAATCAACGCACTATGGTATTCTACTTTATGTTGGATGAGTCAGTGGGCAGAACAATTGAGCAAACTGAAGTTGGGCGACCCGGTGCGTTTGACAAAGCAGGCACAGCGTTATGCTCAGCAAGCACAGCAGGTTACTGTCTCCCTACAAAAGTTTTGGAATCCCCAGCTAAACTATTTTTACGACAGTATTGAGCCAGACGATCGCCGCAATTCTCAGATTCGTCCTAATGCTGTTTTGGCCCTGTCCTTGTACCATTGTGGATTTGGGCAACAGCAGGGATGTGCGATACTCGATTTGGCAACTAAGCATTTGCTTACTCCATATGGTCTTCGCAGTCTCGACCCGTCCGACCCAGAATATATAGGAAAATATATGGGTAACCTTGAAGAGCGCGATCGCGCCTATCACCAAGGTAGTGTCTGGTGTTGGTTAATTGGTCCTTTTATCCGTGCTTGGCAGCGTTTTTACCCCAAGCAGCCACTGCCTTTTAATTGGCAACCTCTATTGGTACACCTTTTATCTGATGGTTGTCTTGGCTCTATTTCTGAAATTTTTGACGGTGATGCACCTCATGCACCCAAAGGTGCAGTTGCTCAAGCTTGGTCAGTTGCTGAAGTCATCCGCCACATGAAGTAATGCTGAGGAGGCAGTACGGTGAGGTAGCCCCCATCTTGGCGGTTCCCGCCTTTAGTGCAGCGAAGTGCGAGTCTTCTCCCAAGGGGCGACGCTAAAAGCGTTAGCGAGTCTTCTCCCAAGGGGAGACGCTACGCGAACGAGTGTCACGAGCGTCACCTGGAGCGAGGTTTCCTGCATTGTAGCAACTGGCGTTGCTGAGTTAGGAGGAGTGCAAGGTATTGCGCCCGTACAGAGTTATGGAATGATGAATTTTCGAGTAAAAACTGCCCCCTATAGAGCAATTGCTGCGGCTCTAAAATACTTATAAATCGCTATTGTGACTTTTAAAATGGCTCAGGTCTGACTTGAACAGACGACCCCAGGCTTATGAGTCCCGTGCTCTAACCAACTGAGCTACTGAGCCTAATTTTTCAATCCTTTCCTAAAATAGCATACAAATTTGATTATGACGAGTCTCTTTGATAACTAATTTTCGATAAATGGAGGCAACCGATGAAGGCTAAGGTGAAATACCCTCTTGAGGGATAAAGGGTAGGGTTAAAAGATTTCAAAGGGACTGGGTATTAGGTATTGGAAAATATTTTTCTAGTCCCCAGTCCCCAATGCCCAATCAATAAACTTGATGTTACTTCCAAACTTATAAGGGGAACAATAACCACAAAATATCATCAGGGATAAACTACTTATGTCCTTCAAAATCTTGAGTTTGGATGGTGGCGGTATGCGCGGAGTCATCGCAGCACGCATCCTTCAAGAAATTGAGCGTCAAATTTACAAAAGCAAAGGTCAGTCTTTACACGAATATTTCGATCTGATTGCCGGTACTTCTACTGGCTCAATTTTAACGGCAGGCATTGCTAGTGGAAAAAAGAGTGCCGATTTGATTCAACTTTATAAACAGCAGGGTAAATATATATTTCCGATTCCAAAAAAAGACCATTACAAAATAATCCCGCCTATTATCCGACCGCTTTTTCAAGTATTTTCACAGCCTAAATATTCTCATCAGGGATTGATTAATGTCCTCCAAAATGAGTTGTCGTACAAGAGAATTAAAGATATTGAAAGACCGATAATATTAATTCTTGCTTATGATACGCTTTATCGGAACACCACATTTTTTACCAATTGTCATCCCGACCAAGGAGATCGATGGTACGATGACTGTTATTTATGGGAGATATGTGCTGCTTCTTCTTCAGCTCCCACTTTCTTTCCCCCTTACAAATTAGAGCCTGTTGATAAAGAAAAGTTTGGCCATTGGGTATTTCCATACATTGATGGGGGAGTTTCTGCTAACAATCCGACTTTGGCGGCGCTTAGTCTAGTCATGAGACTCAGTCAGTCTTCAATCTCTCCGACAATCAAGCAAAAATATAACCTAGATAAACTTAAGCAGTTGGAAGATATTGCTATCTTATCTATTGGTACAGGCCAAACTGGTGAACCATATTTATTTGAGCAAATCAAAAGTTGGAAGAGCTTAGACTGGGCGCAACATCTGACTGATATTTTTATAGAGCCTACATCTGAAATTAATAGCACAATTAGCCGCCAAATTATGGGCGGATACGAGTCTAAACGTTACTTGCGTCTTCAGTTTGACTTGAATGAGAGATTTAAAGCTAAACCAGGTGAGACTTATAAAGATACTCGCACTTTATTGCAGCCAAAGGATCGATGCAACAAATTTACAAAAACCTACATTAGTGAAGAGATAGATAACGCTAGAGATGCAACGATTGAAAAGTTAATCGATACTGCATCTAAATTTATCGATGAAGGTTGTACATACTATACCAGAGACAATTGCGGGCCTCGGGTGAAGGATGCGATCGCTTCTTTTATTGACGCTAACTAGTGTATCCACGGTGAAATGTCAATAATAGCTACATAAATAAATATAAGAATATCTTTTAATTAAAAATCAATAAATTAATTTATCTCATATAGCTATAATTAGCGGTTTTTTCTGTGTAGTTCTGAAGCTGACATGGGAATACTAAGTACCACAGATAAGTCAGACGACAAATATCAAAATTGGTAATCGTTTAACTTTTTGGGATGAGCTTTTGGTGTTTAACTATCCGGATTTTTCTTCTAAATAACTGTAGAGAATTAATAGGGTTAAGTAAACGGGCAACTTTCTATGAAAACTCTGTTTTATACATATAAAAACTTTATATGCACTTAATTACTAAGCTCTTAAAACAGGTTTTTAAACTTCTGATTACTTTTTGTTACCAGAAGTGATGTTGCTAGAGAGCTTATCATTACTCGACAAATAAGCAGCTACTCAAACAAACTCAAGAACTAATTTCCACAGACAGTCAAAGCAATGAATTAATAGGTACGACCATACATAGTGCAAGTAGAGGAAAAAATTTACCAGTATTTACTGGATACTCCAATTCATTTACGAGCCTTATCAAAAAGATCATCTACCGAAGGACAGGGTTATGTCAATTCTCATTTGAATTTTATTTCTTCTGAGTACAAGTGTTCTAAAAATCTAGCGATTTGCTAGATATAAGCTGCAAGAGCATTGTTCTGTCAAAACGTATTGAGTTAAGTCTTAATCCATCTACTGCAATATTAACTGCGAGAATATGCCCATCATAGCTAACCTCAGCCAGAAAGCTAGTAGTAGATGTGAATCTTCACCGGATCTTTTGTTGAACAGTATTTCATTGATTATTGGATAATGAGGGCAATAATGTTAGTGAATTTTTTGGATGAGCGTGGTAGCGGTAGATAGAAAGAGTGTGATTTTACCTCGACTATCGGTAAAACTTTTGTAGTGTTGTAATAACGTTAGGGTTTTTTGGGTATGACACTGGTAGCATGTAGCATTAGTCAATTAATGTAAATAATGATGCAGTGTGGGCAATCCGTTTATCGACCGAAATAAATTCAATGACGCATTGTATCCAACTGCGAATCCTCATCACCAGATGCTACTTAAAATTATTGGTCAGCGTTTTTTCCCAACTTCAGAAAAAACCAATCATATGGTAGCAATGTATTCGCTAATGGCACAATTGAATGATGTAATTTGGGCTTGACGAGTGCCCTCATCCCCATAAGTCAAATGTACTTTGAGATAACTATCTGGCTTGTAGGGCATTCGTTCCGCCCACTCAATCGCTACAATTCCTGGGATCGCTTCAAAACCTTCCCAGTAGGTTTCTAGGTTTAAGGCTACGACATCTTGTGATTCTAAACGGTATAAATCTAAATGGTAGAGGGGAAGCCGTCCTTCTGTGTACTCATTAATAAGAGTGAAAGTAGGACTAACAATTGGTTCAATAATGCCTAACCCTTGTCCGATACCTTGTACCAGCGTAGTTTTGCCAGCACCCAAATCACCCTCTAGTAAAATAACGCTACCAGCGTCGAGAGTTTGACCAAGAGTAATTCCCAAGTGCAGCGTCGCCTCAGCATCTGTGAGCAAAATTTTCATAATTAGTCAAGAATCAATAGTGAGGCAGTCCGGTGAGTCCAGCACTGCGGGAGGGTTTCCCTCCGGAGCCACTGCGGTGAAGCACTTGCTGTCTTGGCGGTGTTAGCGAAGCGGTAGCGAGTCATCGAGCGTCGGCAGTCCGGTCTTGGGGTCTCCCCAAGTAGAGGAACTGCCGTTAGCGCAGCGAAGCGCGACGTTAGGAGCGTCACCCGTACTGCTAAAGCAGAACCCGCAGGGTAGGGTCTTGGATTTCCCCAAGTGGAGCAAGTGGCTTGAGACTCGACGCTCGGTCGCGTAGCGTCAACCATAAGGATCAAGAATCAATAATCAATAGTTATTACTTTGGACTATCTTCCATGATGAGCTCCACCGTACCAACGCAACAGAACTCGTGCTAGTTTTTGGGGATTATGACGCACGCAGCCGGTTTCATCTTCATACAAAATATTAGCTGGGACAATTCGCCGTCCTAGCAAAGATACGGCTTCCCGGTCTAGGAAAACGGGATGAGAATTTTGTTGGGCATAGCGCAGGAGTGTTTGGGCAGAGGGTGATTTTTTATGTACCAGTACAGCATCAAAAAGCCGTCTGTGTCCACAAGCGGTATCAATTGCGCTAATGTGATCGGCAACAGTATAGCCTTGAGTTTCTCCTGGTTGGGTCATAATATTGCAGACATAGATACGTGGAACTTTTGTGGCGGCGATCGCATCGGCAATCTCTGGTACTAGTAAATTAGGAATTAGGCTAGTATAAAGGCTACCTGGACCAATAATAATGTAATCAGCTTCTTTAATTGCCTTAATAGCTGCTGGCAACGCTGGGGGATTAGCAGGTATGCAGCCCAGTTTGACAACTTTCCCCCCAGCTTTGGGAATGTTAGACTCACCCTCAATGCGACGACCATCAGCTAATTCTGCCCAGAGGCGAACATCGCTGAGAGTTGCTGGTAAAACTTGTCCCCGTACCGCTAGCACTTTAGAACTGGCAGCCACCGCCCGTTCTAAGTCCCCAGTAATCTCACTCATTGCCGTTAAAAACAAATTGCCAAAACTATGACCTGTTAACCCATCACCTGCACGAAAGCGATATTGAAATAATTCTGTTAATAACTTTTCTTCATCTGCTAGCGCTGCTAAACAATTGCGAATATCCCCTGGTGGTAAAACTCCAAACTCTTGGCGTAACCGCCCAGAAGACCCACCATCGTCGGCTACGGTGACAATAGCAGTAATATTAGCGCTATAGGTTTTCAATCCCCTTAATAACGTAGAAAGCCCCGTACCACCACCAATCACCACTATTTTGGGACCTCGGTACAATCGGCGATGGGCCAACAGCACATCAATCAGTTCTTCTTCTCCTTCTCGTCTCAGTACCTTAGTAATTGAGCCGACGGTGCGAGTTTGCCCCCAAAGCAGCAAAAGCAAGCCACATAGCAACACCAAAGGACCGCTGATATAGTTGGGTAAAATATTGGTGATTACTCCCAACAAGCCCCTAAGCAACTCGATCATCCAAAAAATTGGGGTCAGCTTAATCCAAATAGCCAACCCCAGACTTGCCAGTAATACACCTCCAACGCTGATTAGCAACCAACGTTTGACCGATAGTCCAGGAGATAACCACTTGAACCACTGGTTAACCCGATGGGAAGTGCGACTGCGCGACTGCTTTTGCAGTGTGTTGAGGGCTTGTCTGAGAAAACCGATTGACATACCTAGTTGGGAGCAGTGGTACAAACAATGATTAATAGAAAATGTACACTACCTGGTTTTAACACCAAGTGGCTAATTATGAAATATTTCAATGCCACTAGATTAAGGGCAAGTTGGCAAAGTTGCTAGTGTTTCCGCTAAAACAGTACCCTGGCTGGGTAAAAGTGAATTGAATGGAAAAACGAATTTTAGGTTTAGATCCGGGACTTGCAATTTTAGGATTTGGGGTAATTACCTGCCAACAAAGTTCAACTAAGGCACAAGACTCAATAGTAAATATGCTGGATTTTGGGGTAATCACTACGTCGGCAGATGCAGAAATGGGACAACGGCTATGTACTTTGTTCGACGATTTACACACCCTGATTCAGGAATTGCAACCAGATTTGGTGGCAATTGAAAAGCTATTCTTTTATCGTATGTCAAGTACTATCCTTGTGGCACAGGCTCGGGGTGTTGTTATGCTAACGTTAGCACAACATCATCTACCATATGTGGAATTTACCCCTGCCCAAATTAAACAAGCCTTAACGGGGTATGGTAATGCAGATAAATCTGAGGTGCAAGAAGCGGTGGCGCGGGAGTTGAATTTAGAATACATTCCCAAACCAGATGATGCTGCGGATGCTTTAGCAGTGGCTTTAACGGCTTGGTTTCAGGTGTGATTTGTATAGCAAGGGCAACCATCAGGAGCAACATTCTGCATCTATGAACAGCTTAAAAGTCATGTTCAAGAAATGAAGGGAACGCTATTTGTTACTGAAAAACTTTTAAAGGCGATTGATGAGATTTATTGTTATCCTTTACGACAGTAAGCGTTTGATACTCTCAGTCGCCAACTAAGAAGTGGCATTAGTAATCAGCAGTTGGCCGAATTAGGCGTGGCACTACGGATGGACGAGCATTTGTGTACTGTCAGTGAAGAAGTAGAAAAACGATCGCTTCAGATTATTTGTTCTTTAGGATTATTCCAGGAGTAATTACTTATGACTTTATCTCCTCATTCATCATATAACCTTTCTTTCGAGGAGTTTTTTAAATTACCAGAAACTAAACCAGCTAGCGAGTATATCGATGGAAAAGTTTACCAAAAACCAATGCCTCAAGGCAAACACAGCAGAATCCGAACTGAGTTATCATCTGCTATTAATAGTTTAAGTGAATATCAGCACAAAGCGTTAGCACTAACCGAGTTACGCTGTACGTTTGATGTCAGTTCTTTAGTTCCCGATATTGCTGTATTTGATTGGTCACGACTTCCGATTGATGATAATGGAGAAATTGCCAATAGATTTGAAATATATCCTGATTGGATAATCGAAATTCTATCACCTGACCAATTTACCAATCGCGTTATTAATAAAATTATTTTCTGTATTAACCAGGGAACTAAATTAGGTTGGTTAATTGACCCTGATGATAAGTCTGTAATGGTGTTTCAACCTAATCAACTGCCAGAAGTTAAATACGCTCGAGATAAATTGCCTGTTCTTGATGTATTAGCAGATTGGCAGGTTTCGCCAGCAAATATATTTAATTGGTTAATAGTTAAAAAAAGTAGCGATTAGAAATTGCGTCTGCATAAACAAAAACTACTGATGTAAGTTCATACAATTTTAGATTTTAGATGGCGATCAATCCCTTGGTAGAGATGTGTCATGGTGCATCTCTACTACGAATATTTGTTTAATCATAATTTTTTTGGCAAGGATATAACCTCAGCAAGGTAAAGAACTAAACATATTTTACAAAAGTGAGACGTTACTTTCAGTATTTAATGGCAGAATCACTGTGAATGTAGTTCCAACACCAACTTGACTGCTGACATTGATTTGACCATCGTGAGCGGCAACGCACCTTTTAACAATTACTAACCCTAACCCAGTTCCCTGAATTGATTGGACATTTGAGGCTCGATAGAATGATTCAAAAAGTCGAGTTTGGTCTTCTTCAGGAATGCCAATTCCTTGGTCTTGAATCCGAAAAATAGCTACTCCTGCTATCTGGTCACAGGTTAAATTAAACCAAATATTGCTACCTGTAGGAGAATATTTAACTGCGTTAGACAGCAGATTCATGAAGATGTAATGTAAGAGCCGTTCATCCATCAAAGCATCTGTATTATTACTATGACAGGTAAAAATGATTTGATGCCCGGTAGTTGCAACCGCAGAAAATTCTGCAATTAGCTCTCGACAGAAATTATCAATATTTAGTTGAGCAGGTTCGTACACAAGTTTTTCTGCCTCAGCCCTACCCATAAACAACACACCTTCCATGAGTTGTTTCATAGATTGCACAGCTTTTTTAATCCGCTTTAAGTAGGTATTTTTTTTTGTTTCTGTTAAATTTGCCCCGTGAATTTCTATCAGTTCTACTGCTGTTTGAATAACAGTTAGGGGATTGCGGAACTCATGAGATACGGTGGAGATAAATAAGGACTTAAGATTGTTGAGTTCTCGCTCTTTATTCAACGCTTGTTCTAGTAATTCTGTTTGTCGTCTTTCGCTCAGATCCCAAAAAACAACTACGACACCACTTATCTGTTGAGATTGCCGCATGATAGGTGAAGCACTATCACCAATTGGAACTCTTGTTCCGTGTTTGGTAATTAAAGATGTAAATTCCCCTAAATAAACAACCTCTTGTTCGCGTAACACTTTGGATACTGGGTTTTCTAATGTATCCTCTGTAACTTCATCCACAATTTGAAAAATATTTGACACGTCGTGTCCAAGGGCTTCTGCTTGCTGCCAGCCAGTTATTTTCTCGGCGGCGGGATTCATGAATGTCACCATTCCCAGCTCATCTGTGGCAATTACAGCATCGCTCATTGAGTTTAACAGAGTGACTAAGCGATCGCGATTCTCCCGCAAGTCACGTTCGAGCTCATGTTTTAACAGACCAATCTCTATAGCGATTCGTAAATCTTGTAATGTAAATGGTTTAACAATATATCCGAAGGGTTGAGTAATTTTTGCCCGTTGTAATGTATTATGATCGGCGTAAGCAGTAAGAAAAATGACAGGAATATCTAACTGCTCGCGAATATGACTAGCAGCTGTAATACCATCCATCTCACCTTTGAGGATAATATCCATTAAAACTAGTTCTGGTTTTGTTTCTGATGCCTTGGTAATGGCAACTTTTCCAGAAGAAGCCGTACCCGTAACGATGTACCCTAGTTGATTGAGTTGGCTGGCAATAGTTCTAGCCACTATCACTTCATCTTCAACGACTAAAATTCTCACTTGACCCATCTGAAATTGGCTGCTGCAAATCTAACTTTGGAAATTGAATTTTAAATACGGTTCCCTGTTGACTTTCTACAGTGATAGAACCTTCCAGTTGTGCTGTCACTAAGTCAAAAACTAACGAAAGACCCAACGAATCAGTATTATTCCAATCTAAATCATGTGGTAAACCAATACCATTGTCTTGGATAATCATCTCAATGTTATTACCGACATTGCGTAGAGCAATAATAATTTTGCCTGGTTGCTGCTGGGGAAAAGCGTGCTTGAGGGCATTAGAAATTAATTCGTTGACAATTAGCCCACAGGCAATAGCTTGATCGATATTTAAGTTCACTGAATCTATATGAGTTTCTAGACTAATTTGCCCAGGGACTATTTGATAAGAAATTAACAAACTAGTTGCCAGATTTTCGATATATTCAGCAACATCAAGTTGTCCAATATTAGGTGATGTATATAAGTTCTTGTGAATCAGAGATATAGAATCAATTCGATTTTGACTGTCTCGGAAAACTCTAATAACTTCTGGATCTTTGAGTGTTTGAGACTGGAGTTGTAAAAGACTGGAGACGATCTGCAAGTTATTTTTAACTCGATGATGAATTTCTTTTAATAAAACCTCTTTTTCAGCCAAGGCGTTTCTTAAGTTAATTTCGGCTTTCTGTCGCTCGGCAAGTTCGTTCTGAGCTTGCTGAAATATACTGGATTGTTGAATAGCGATCGCAATTTGTACTGTCAGTTGGTCGAGCAAATCTAATTGATTTTCTTCCCACTCACGGGGCCTAGAGCATTGGTGCGCTAACAGTAAACCCCAAAGTGAACCAGCATTTTCCTCACCGACTTTTAACAGAATGGGTACGACTAAGTTAGCTTTGACCTGAAACTGTTCCAATAATTGCAGATGGCAATCACTTAGTCCGGCTTCGTAAATGTTAGCAACTGCCCGTTTGCGACCCTGATGATACTCTACTCCCCCGCCTGTCTGAAAACAAGTATCTTCAATCTTTTGACCTAAAGAAACTGTCCAGCCAGACTCTACTGATTCGGCCACAACTGTACCGCTCATATCTAGGGCAAACTGATAAACTACAACTCGATCGACCTCAAGCAAATCTCGCACTTCTTTAACTATGGCATTGAGAATATTTTGCAGATTCAGAGATTGACGAATCCGTTGAGTAACAGCTCGCATCAGTTGCTCTCGCTCAGCCTGAGCCTTTAGAGTTCCTTCAGTTTGCTTGCGTTCTGTGATATCTTGCCCAATCCCGATGATTTGACCATTGGGAAGGCTAACATTTGTCCAAGAGGTGTCCAGCATCCGACCATCCTGCATCTGAGTTCTAAAATCACCCCAAGTGCGTTGTGCAGACTGCATAAAATTGATGACATACTGCCGATATTCAGGATCGGGGTATAATGCAGAAAGCAAATCGCTATTTTGAAAATCTTTTATTTGCCAACCAAGAACATCTTCCCATTCCTGGTTCACCCACTGGAGCTTTCCTTCAGCATCAATAAGTGCAATCATTAAGGGAATACGAGCGAAAATGCACTGAAGAAATTCATTTTGTTCTTGGAGTTTTACTTCGGTATTTTTGCGCTCAGTGATATCAGATAATACAGCTAATATTGCCCATTCTCCATTGAAAGTTAAATACTGAAGTGAAGCGATCGCCCAAAAAGAAGTTCCATCTGCCCTCTTGAGTGGGAGTTCATAATTTTGCAGCGATCTTTGATGAGCAAGAGCTTCTAAAAGTACTTGAAACTCTTTTGCATCGTGGTATAAATTTGAAACTAAGCAATTAACAAAATCATCTGGAGCAAACCGAAATGTTTGAATAAACTCTATATTGGCATATAAGATTAACCCATCAGACACGCGAGAAATAACTAACGGTACAGGAATTGTTTCAGTAACTGCTCTAAATCTAGCTTCACTTTCCCGAAGAGTTCGTTTTATTTGTTTGTTTTCTGTAGTATCTGTTATGACGACTAACCGAGCATCATATCCAGCATAGTCTATTGCATGTGTCAAAAGTTCAACATCAATAATCTGTCCATCTTTACAACGATGCTGCCATCGTCCAGAGAAGTGAGATTCAGCTTGGTTTTTGGCTAAATATTCCAGCAGTATTGGTACATCTTCTAGGGGGCGAATGTCACAAATTCGCATTTGCAAGAACTCTTCTCGAGAATAGCCATATTGAGCAATAGCAGCTTCATTTACTTCTAAAAATTGCAGATTATTCTGATTATAAATCCACATAGGATGCGGATGATTTCTAAAAAGAAAATTGATATTTATCTGGTTAGCATCATTTTTTTGCTGTCGATGCAACTCCAAGTAACGGATGACTTGTCGTGCTATTTTTTGTAAGATTGCTTGTTCCTTCAATGTTAAATTGCGAGGTACAAAATCAATTATAGAAAGACTACCTAATGCGAAACCACTTGCAATTATTAAGGGAACTCCCGCGTAGAAACGAAAATAGGGTGCCGATCTCACAAGAGGATTTTCAGCAAACCGTTCATCTTTTAAAGTATCTGGGATGATTAATATATCATTTTGTAATATGGTGTAACTACTAAAAGAATTGTTACGAGGCACTTCTAATGCAGTTAATCCAACTTTAGACTTGAACCATTCTCGCTCAGCATCTACTAAGCTAATGAGAGCAATTGGTGTTTCACAAATATCCGCCGCTAGCTGAGTTAGATCGTCAAAAGTTTCTTCAGGTGGTGTATTTAAAATTTGATATTGATAAAGTAATTCTAGTCGTTGGTTTTCATTTTCAGGTAACGGCATTGCCACTTAAAATAGCGATTTTTTGGTTGCAAAAATTTGCCCCATGAGAATGGTGCTTGGGGTCGGTCGAGAGTGGTTGTCTAAAAAACTAATAAGCTCCCATCAGCACTTTTATCAGACTATGGTCAGTTTTTGCAATATAACTGATGGCTTTTGTTATAAAATTTACATAGGCAAGCATGACAATAAATCTTTGGCAAACACCGACTCAATAACGCGAGTCGATCTTATCAATTTGCCATAGGGTCAGAAAGAGGCAGAGGGTAAACCCTATAACCTCACTTATCGTGGGTGGCTTCTTTTACTCGCGTCCTTGTATCAAGTTCATCACCTGCTAGACCAGAATGTGGGTCGCTTCAACGCAGATATACCTAAATATATTTACAGTGTTGAAAAATGAACTACAAAGACACAGAGGAGGGCAGTTGCATGGGCGGGTTTTACCCGTGACACAGAGAATCTCTGCGCTACGGACACTTTGCTCAACGGGGGAACCCTCCGTTCGCGCAGCGTCGACCATAGGAGAAGTTCGCTTGGAGGGAAACCACACCACTTGCTACCCTCCGGGTTCCGCTTTAGCGGTACAAGCCGGGAACCCTTTCGGCAGTTCGCAACCGACGGAAACCGCCAGGACTGCGACTGCCGACGCTCCTACGTCGCTACCGCTACGCTAACATTAACGCAGTGGCTCTCCTCCTGGGGACTTCTCTTTGCACACAACTTATCTGTGCGGTTCGTTTTATCTTGGCCGCCCTAATGTTGTGATATATAAAACGGCTTCATCCGTAGGAATTCCTAAAACTTCATTGACTCGATCGTCAAAGAAGCCGCCTATACCGCTGACACCCAAATTTAGATGAATTGCGGCTAAATTCAGCCTTTGTCCCAAATGTCCGGCATCCATGTGTAAGTAACGGTAAACGCGATCGCCATATTGAGAAATAGCTGATTTCAGGTCGGCTGTATGGAAAAGCACTGCTGCCGCATCCCGCCCTAAATCTTGTCCCAAACAGAGAAAGTGTAACTCTCGCCGGAAGTTTTTGAACCGAATTTGTCTTAATTCTTGGGCTTTGGGCGCGTAATAATAACAGCCTGCCTCTAATCCTTTTACTCCACAAACGGCAATAAATGTTTCTATGAGATTTAAATCAAAGTAATCTGGAGAATTATCTAAATTTTGGTCGATATAATTTTGCGGTTGATAAGTGAAGTCGAGTAAAGCTTTTAGCTCATCGAAGGTTAAATCATCACCACTGTAGGCACGGGTAGAACGTCGCTTGTGCAGAGTCATTTCCAACTCTGACAGTTCTTCTCCCCAAAAAATAGGTGTGGTAGATATGGGAATTTTCAAACAGAAAGGAAAATTGTATTTATCCTCTAAGGACTTTTCTTGTTTGACAGTTGGTAAATTGAGTTTGCCGACTATACCTGTTGGGAGTTGCGTATGCCGATGAAAATATGCCAGTAATTCGCCATCAGGAATTTCTGGGTAACTAGTTTCGGTGGCAGAGGGTAAAGCAGTACATCCTGTCGGCAAATTTTGTTTGATATCTAATAAGTCTGCCAGAGGTAGGACGGCGATCGCTCCTTCTTGTTGCGGATCGATATAAAGTAAATCGTTTACCGCTTCATCCACAAAACCGCCAATCAAATGCGGGCGATAGTCAGTAATTGCAGCCGCTAACTCGATATTACCCAACAGGTGTCCCGTATCTAAAAAAATCCGGCGGTAAGCCCGATCTTCGTACCGCCACGCCGAACGATAAAAAACCGCAGTAACGATAATTGCCAATTGAGTACTTTCAAGGGAAGGATGCCAAAAACAAGCTTCCTGCAAAGCCTGCCAAACATCACTTTCCCAATAATGCATCAGTGAATGAGTCCGACACTGGTAGTTATACAATCCAGGTGGTAATAATCGCGTACCACGGGATACTACATAGACTTCAGCGGGATATAATCCCCCGGCACTAGGGGCAGATCGTAAATACACCGCACTACCCATAGAAGGCATTCTTGCCGTCAGTCCATAGCTGCGGAACAGGAGCCGTGAAAGTCTTTGCCACCATTGAGTATCTGGATCGTTAACTAATACTTCTGGTATCTCTTGGATATAAGGTTTGAGATCGACAGAAGAGCCAATTTTGTACTCTTTAAACGGCACTGGCTGTTTAGCCCAGTCTAACCCCTGATGTTTAGAAGCAAGGGTTTCAGGGTCGTATTTAGTACGTTCGTGGTAGTGCTGAGCAATTGATTGGTGTATTTCTGGCATAGTACTTTCAATATACCCCTAGGGCGTTATTTTCTCGATCTTGGCATTCATCAGGCTGATTATTCGTGTTAATTCGTACAATCTTCAGACTTACAACTTAGTACTTGGTAATTCTCAGTTGATATTTGAGTATTGCTTAGTTTAGAGATGCTAAAAGTAAAATATCGGTTAAAGGGAAACGATTTAGGAAATTGAGTTTGTTAGTCACTCAGAATCAGCTGATTCTGGTGTTTGTGTCAAATGTAATGAATGGGTTCGCCGCCAACGCATAAAGCCATAAACAGCAGCAGCCAAAATTAACAAATAAGGACTGTAAACCATTAACCAAATACCCAACTTCAGTAAACCAATAGTGAATGCACCAAACGAGTGAGTGGAGTTGTTCCAAGTTTCCTGAATTTGCGAACCTACAGCACGCTGAGGACTGGTACTAGATACTGCTGCTTCTAGATTCAGTGTGATAGTGGAGTATGCAACTTGATTTTGTAAGTTTTTTAGTTGGGCATCAATTTGCTCTATAGATTGCCGGACATTACTTAGTTCTTGAGCAACATTTAGCACATCTCTGACAGAACCGGCTCGATCCATAATTTTTTGCAAATTGGCTTCAGTTTTCCGCAAGTTAGTTAATCTGGCTTGAAAATCCACCAAGCGATCGCCTACATCTTCCGCTGTGATATTGCGATTTTCTACAGTTCCTAGTTTAACGAATTCCTCTAAGGTAGGTTCCAGTAAGTTCTGCGGCACTCTTAACTGTATTGATGCAGTGTGACGCGAACTGTCATTTGTAGGTTGTTGTTCTCGCAACCCAATCAAGTCCCCTCGCTGCTTACTGATAATTTGCGAGACAGAATCGATACTTTTATCTACAGAGTTCACAATCACAGTCATTGATGCCTTTTTGATCAATTGGGCACGTGTGCGAGGTGCTGGTGCAGCTTCCGCCTTTAGAGAGACACTGCTAGCAGTCTCATTAATTGATGCTGCGCGATCGGCTGAACTTGGAGGTAATGCCTGATTTGATGGCGAAGGAACAGAAGCACAACTGCTGAAAATGACCCCTCCCAGTAGCGCACTCATAAATAAAGTCGATTTACGTAGCGATCGCATTGAGCCGTACATAATCTACCCCTAGATGGATGAAGTTAATCTCAGTATCTCCGAAGAAAAACGCAAACCTGAGATTGTTGCGATTTATGTAACAGGAGTAGAGGGGCAGAGAGCCAGGGGGACAAAGTAAAACCCCAGAACTGGGAATTTCTGGGGTTGTTAACCTGACCACCTTTACATTTGTAATTGAAAAATATGTGAAACTGATATGAAATTGTGAAGTCTGAAAGACTTAATTAGCTGATTTGTGTCCAAAAAATACTTACTTTATAACTTTTTTTGTATTTAGTCATGATATTAATCAATACTATTATTAAGAACTCAATATCCTTTATTCTTTGCATTTTTGTAGTATTATTATTTTGTCCAAATACTTAAATATACTAAGTTTTTATATCTCAAAAATAAAAGATATAATTCTATGATTAATGTCTAAATATCTGTTGTTTTAGCCTTGAATTATCTATGGTTAGGCTTAAAAATAAAAATATCATGTACAACATGATTGTAGCCGATTAAAGTGACAGAAAGCCTCATTAATGTCCGCAATAGCGGACATTTTTATAGGCAATTTCTGGAAAATATAATTTAATACTTATGCACCAATATGAATTTTGCCAGTTTGAGCAATTTTTTTAGCGTCTTGAAAAAAAGGTCGAATATTTAATGATTTTCAAATTAAACAATACTCATATCTAAATTTTTAGAACATATTAGCGACAGCGCAAGCACTACGACAGATGAGAATAAAATGGGAAGTTACTACCCTTCAGATTCTGCTTTGCAGTACGATAACGTGTCTACGTAAATGCAATCTATAAATCTTTTGATAATTTATTTTTTTAACTTTTCTTTTGTATTAAATGTATTTTTTTATGTACCCAAAGAAGGTCGATCCTGAGTATTTTTTGGCATAGTCAAAGCAACTGCTGCGGCAAAAGCAATCTCTGCTGCTATTTGATAAGCAAGTTTAATATTATATGCAGCTTCCTTGCTATGGGAGAGGGAAGATTTGCGGGGGCGTGACTCTTGCTTAACATCGCCAGCTACAACAGCTCGCTGCAAAATGATAAAGGCATCTAGGTCTTCTGAGTCATAACTTGTTTGAAGTAGCACTTGTATTCGGTTTTGATCTGCAACACTCAAATAGCCGATGCTTAAAGCTTGTTGGACAATTTCTTGAATTAAAACCATAATTTTGAACCAAGTGTGAGTTAATAGTAATGCCTTAGTTTGCAAGTTGACCTTGTTGTATGGAGTGTTTTAGACGCAAGGTGTATCTAGATTGTCTTCAAAATTTATAACGAGCGATGTCCAGTACACATCACCCATTTGGATAGCCCGATCGGGTGATTTACAAATTTTTTAATATATGTAGTAGGAAGGAAGACTCTTTTACCTTTTTGGCTATTTTTAGATATGAAAAGTATCGCAGATATCATTTTGAATGTAACGCAGTTTCATAATAACTACAGCAGTTTTCAATCGTCTATAGTACTCTCTCGTTGGCAAAGTCTATGAGCAAACAAGTAATCTGTTTTGGATTTGTCACAATTATTGTTCAAATTTGTATCACAGAATACGGTTACTAGAAAGGAAAACTATCTCCTATCTGCTGTACCTTTTACACTGAGAGCATGAGTTGGATGTGTTTAATTCATCTGAAAATTACTATAAATCTTTAATGTTTCATATTAACTTGAATAATTTTCAAATCTATAAGTCTACAGCATGATTGTAGTTATCAGTTTTACTTATGATGAACGCTGCTGTTCGCAGAGCATCTTTCACAACAGAAAGCATCAATTGCTCAAATACAGCAGATTTCAAGTTGATGAAGTCCACAACCTAAGTTTTAAAGCCAGGCATAAAGCCTGTTTTACTTCTGAATTCTGCTGTATGTGTGTTATCTGTATGACATTAACTATTTACAATTGGTATAAAAATATTTATTCGAGATTATTACCCAAGTAATCATACTAGTTAAATTTTAAATTTAACCTAGATAAACATATTGAAGTAAATTTACTTCTTAAGAGCGATCCACTAAAAATAAAATGTGTTAATCTTAATAGGCAACCATTGTAAACCTTTCATGAAACTGTAATCGTGATTTGGTTGAGCTGTAATTCATCGGTGTGCAACATGATTAGAGCCGCATACTCTAGAAATTCGTTGCAAGAAAGTCGTCATCGCAGTCGGGGAAGTGCTTACTTGTTTGCACCGATGGTGAACTTTAATGTGATGGCTGAAGTTGGAGATACTCCACCCTAATTTAGATTCGCTCCAGGTCAATACCAATAAAAGTTCAACAATTACATTGTTATATGTGGGAAAAATTCTTCGCAAAGTTCGAGATAGCCCAATACAAATGTAGTTGTGTTGAATAAAACTTGTCGAATTGGGTTGTAAAAAAATACGAACATCTTGACAGGAAGCATTTTGAACGTCAATTACTGTATTATCAGTTGATTATTAAGCTATTCAAATTTGCTATAAAACCTACAATCAGCCTGTCTAAAAGTACCCAATTTTACAATTTAATAGTCTGAAATGGAAAGCTGCAACTCACTGAGTATTCGCTTGGGAATTCAGTCTGGCAGAACAGCAGTATATTGTCTTGCTTTAATTATAGACATATTGCCACAGTATTTTTTGTCAGTCCTTCAGGCATATTAGATGCAGGATGTAATTCGAGAATTGCTGATGTATTCAAATCCAGACTTTGGTATTTCCAGCAATAGGAAAGTTATCTAAAAATATTGGGAAATTTGTGTATCACCGCAAATCAAATTCATAGCTTGAGAAATATCAGGATAATTGCTACTACCAGAAGACAGGATACAGTCCCAACAACACTTCAGTACTGTCAACAACAATTTATCTGAGAGATATTTAGCCATGAATCATAAGCGATATTCTTCCAAATGGCAGCGCTTACAAGAATTATTGGTAACTACTTTCTTAGGAGAGATTCCCACGATCGCTTTCGGTCCAAAGTTACGAAATCTGGCATATAGTAGGATTTTTGCTCAGATGGGTAGCCCAGTTTATATTCAAAACGGTGTGGAATTTATTGGGACTAACTATATAGAAATGGGTAAGGGTGTATATATTTTCAAAGGTGTTCGTATCGATGCTAAAGGACATGAAAATAACAGAATTTATCTCGGAGACGGAGTAGCGATTGAACGCAATGTTGATATAGGCTGCTTGGAAGACACATGCATACACATTGATGAAGAAACCTTCATTGGGCCTGATGTCTCTATTGCTGGACCTGGAGACATCAAAATTGGTAAGCACTGTATGATAGCAGCCCACTCAGGAATATATGCTAACCATCACAATTTTGCAGATCCGAAGAAGTTAATCAAACATCAAGGAGTTATTCGTCAGGGAATTGTGATTGAGGATGACTGTTGGCTAGGACATGGAGTGACAGTATTAGATGGTGTCACTATTGGTAAAGGTAGTGTGATTGGTGCAGGAGCAGTTGTCAATAAAGATATTCCCCCCTTCTCTATTGCTGTAGGTATGCCTGCGCGAGTCATCAAAAACCGAATAGCTAAGGATTTGGTCATATCTTCCGACTGAATATTCAGTGCTGAGTAGCCACTGCGTTGCCGTTTCCCCGTTGTAAGCGGAACGCCTTCCCGCACGGTAGAACTAGAGACGCGATTAATCGCGTCCGTAGTAGAAGTAGAGACGCGATTAATCGCGTCTGTTAGCAGTCAGTTGTGATTTCTACTCCTGCTCCCTCTGCGCCTCTGCTTCTTCATTTATCGCTGCAACTGGAAACTTATGCTGTTAGTAAACGTCTCAAGAGTAACTAGTTAGCAACTACTTTCTGAGGTACATCTACAAATTAGACAAACCATAGCACTAGATAACAGGCATTGCGTGCGTAGACGCGTTTTGCTGTGACTCCAAAGCAGATTCTCGTAGAGTAGGATGGGCATCAAAAGTTCGGCAGGGGCGAGTCAACAAAAGACATCGCACCTATTAAGTCGCAGTGACATACTTCTCTACTCCTAGTAGTGTCATCTGAAAAAGGGACGAGATTTGGGTAAGATAAAGGAGCTATCTTTTCTGCGTAGCAGATACTGAGAGAGCCTTTTCTCAAAACCCTTGGAGCTGTTTCTATGGTTACTTTAAAAATCGTTGTTTATATTGTTGTTGCTTTCTTCGTGACTATCTTCGTCTTCGGATTTTTGTCGAATGACCCAGCTCGCAACCCCGGTCGTCGGGATTTAGAGTAAAATCCCGATAAATTATCCGCGACTGCCGGAAGGCGGAAAACACAAGAAGTTAAAGACACTTGTTTTAACGAGACGGCAGTTGCTATAACGGAGAAAATCTTTCGCAGTTTGTTCGGAAGGAAATTCTCTGAAGCTCGTCGCTCTTGCCGTAAAACTAACTCGCGAACGAGTCTTTTCTTGGCAACGCAGTGTCTTCTTCCGGGCGGCTTGCTGCATGTAAGCAAAAAGCAAAAGTCGGAAGGCTAAAAGTGTAATTCATCCTTCCGGCTGTCAATTGGCTATTTGCTAGCTTAATTGTTCCCAAATATGCTTCATTCAGTTCCACCGCCTACACTGCCTCCTATCCTCGAACCTGTACAACCTGTAAATTCCATCACATCTGCTAGTACAATCCAGTTTCCTGCGATCGCAGAGGCCACTTCTCCTAGCATCCAAGTAAATAAAGAAAAGTCTGAGCTAAAACGGGAAACGCCGCCAATTCCAAATACAGGAATCGCTGAGAATTCGCCGCTACTAAGTTCTAACGATGCCACTAAGTATAATTCAGTAGCCGCTAAAATCGCAGCACCCAATAAACCAGAAACTTTCCCACCAGAATTTTCTCCTCTTGCCGCGTCTAGGAGCGCCGTAAATTTGGGCCAGCCTCAGGCAGTTGGTTATCCTATGCAGCAGGTTAAAGTTGCTAATCCCGATAATGTCAGTAGTTCAGATAGGTCTGTTGTTCCGAGGGTGACAAACAATAAGAATTTCTTGCCACCGAAAGCGCAAGTCTTAGCTGAAGAATTAACCCAACAAGTACAGCCAGTTGATACCAGTACACAACAGTCTTCAGGAGAAAGTAATCTCTCTGTATCTGCTTTTGAGGGCGCACCCAATGCACCAAGTTCTCAACCAGTACAAAATATTATAGAGTTTAAGTCTCGCAGCCAAACAAACGAAGCCTCAACGCCCTCTACTATAGAATTCCAGTCACCATCACCAGCCCAGCAAACCCAACCACCACCTGCTGGTACTCCGCAACAGCCTGCACCTACAACTACACCGCCAGCTAGGGAGAGAGTTGTAGAAGTCATATCAGATAGACAGGAGTACGACGAACAACGGCGTATTGTCACCGCAGAAGGTAATGTGGTAGTGCGATTTGACGGGGCAGTGGTAGATGCCGATCGCTTGCAAGTAAACTTGGATAACTTGATCGCCGTTGGGGAAGGCAATGTGGCATTGACACGCGGCGATCAGGTATTACGAGGACAACGCTTTACTTATAACTTTGTTCAAGACAGTGGCGAACTAGAAAATGGTAAGGGGGAGATTTACATACCCTCAGCGTCAACAGACTTTGCTTTCAACTCCACCGATGTGACAACTAGTGGAGTACCACAGCGACCGCCAAGCGATCGCATCAGAGCTAATCAGCCTACTTCCGGTGTGAGCAGTCCGGGAGGAATTGACTTTGCGTTAGGTGGTGGTCGAGACGCTAGCAATGTCCCAGCGCCAAAAACAGGTGGTATAGTCAGGCGGGTACGGTTTGAAGCTAAACACATTGATTTTTATCCGCGAGGCTGGCAAGCTAGGGATGTGCGGCTCACCAATGACCCGTTTTCGCCCCCAGAACTAGAGTTACGGGCAGATAAAGTAACTGTGACGCGCGAAGCTCCCTTGGTAGACCGAATTAAAACACAGCGCCAGCGTTTAGTATTTGATCAAAAATTCAGTCTGCCAATTCCAATAGATCAACGAACCATTGACCGTCGAGAGCGGGAAGTTACACCTACAATCGTGTCTCCCGGTTTTGATGGCGATAAGCGGGGTGGTTTGTATGTCGAACGGAGCTTCACACCCCTGAATACAGAACAGGCAAACTTTACCATCACGCCCCAGTTTTTCGTGCAAAAAGCCGTACAAGGAGGCATAAGCGATGTAGCATCAGTGTTTGGCGTGAAGTCGAAGCTGAATGCCGTTTTCAGTCCGCGGACTACACTCCAAGGTTCTGGAGAGTTAACCAGTTTTGACTTAGATGAAGTGGACGAAAATCTGCGGGCAAGTTTGCGATTACGCCAGTTATTAGGCGAACCCAATCCCCATATCCTGAATTTAGAATATAGCTACCGCGATCGCCTTTATAATGGTACTCTCGGCTTTCAAACTGTCCAGAGTAGTCTTGGCGGTGTCCTTCTCTCGCCGGTGATTCCTTTGGGTAAAAGTGGCGTTAACCTCACCTATCAAGCAGGCGCTCAATATATCAACGCCAACACTGACCGCCAAGATTTGCTAGAACCAAATCGAGAAAACGATCGCATTTCACTAGGTCGCTTACAAGCCAGCGCCGACCTTAGTAAAGGCTTTTTGCTTTGGCAGGGTAAACCATTACCACCCACTGCCACTCAGGGATTAAAATACACAGCCAATCCTGTAGTTCCTTATTTGCAGGCGATCGTTGGGATCACAGGCACTAGTAGCTATTACAGTAATGGAGACAACCAAAGCACCCTGACTGGTAGAGTTGGCTTAGTAGGGCAAATTGGTAACTTCTCTCGCCCTTTTTTAGACTACACCGCTTTTAATATTACTTATTTTCAGGGCTTAAACAGTGGATTATCACCGTTTTTGTTCGATCGCTCTGTTGATAATAGAGTGCTAAGTGCTGGCATCTCCCAACAAATTTACGGGCCATTTCGCTTAGGCTTTCAAACATCAATTAACTTAGATACAGGTGAAGAAAGTAGTACCGACTACTTTGTGGAATATAGTCGCCGCACTTATGGAATCACGTTACGTTATAATCCTGTGCTGGAACTAGGTGGCTTCAGTATTCGGATTAGTGACTTTAACTGGACTGGTGGTACTAATCCATTTTCTGATGGTCAAGTTAAGCCAGTTGTGAATGGCGTACAACAGCAGAATTAATCGTTAGCTCGGGGGACAAAGAGCAGATCAGAGGAGGAAGGGGAGCAGAGGGAGAAATGACAACTAACTCCTAACTCCTGTACGGGTGTTTGCTCTTAACGTTACCGTACTCCTGCGGGGAAGCAAACTACGCGCAGCGTCTCCGTCAGGAGAAGGATACAGTCGTTCGCCCCTTAACTTCTACATCCTTATCCTGCACACATCTTTTGAATGCTACTCAATATTAATCTTTTATTAAGAGACATGAATTTTACCAAAAATAAAAATGCAATTACCCTTGCCGCTGTATAAAAAATATTGATATTCAGCAAAAAATGTCGGTCGTAATTTACTGCTATTCAGACTGTCAATAGAAATTTTATAGCTTCTTATCAAATTATAAATAAATATTAAAAATAAAATAAATGATTTAAGAGGAAGTCAACTAAATTGATAGAAAAAAATATTATAAATGTCAAAAACCAGGGATAATCTCTACAGGCAGAAACAATAACAACCATTAATTTTGGATAAAGTTTGATGTCTATAAACTGTTTCTAACTTCAGGGGAGGATTCAGTAATGAAGACTCGGTCGCAATCAGCCTGAAGAGGAAATGAAAGGATTGGGTATTAGCAATAAGGGATCGGAGATTAGGGTTTAGTGATTGGGAAAAAAGATGTAAGTTGTTCATCCCAGTCCCCAATTCTCGATCCCCAGTACCTAGCATTTGAAAAATTAACAGAGGGCGGAGATTTCTATGACTAACAGCAATGCAGTCACAGCGGCATTTCGCTTGAGTGAAAAGTTACCTTTTCCGCTCAAGCGTTTAGCAGATTTAGCTTATAACTATTGGTGGTGTTGGACTAGCGATCGCATAGCACTATTCCAAACTATCGATCCCCAAGAATGGGAACGCTGTGGGCATAACCCAGTGGCAATTTTAGAGGCAGCAAGTTACGAACGCCTGACTCAGTTGGCGGAAGATCCTTTTTATCTCAAGCAAATTTCCGCCTTAGCACGGGAGTTTGATACTTACATGGCACAGCAAGATACTTGGGTGAGTCGCGTTGCACCGCAAGTTTCGCAAGACCGCCCCATAGCTTACTTTTGTGCCGAATTTGGCATCCATGAATCTCTACCCGTATATTCCGGCGGCTTAGGTATTCTGGCTGGGGATCACCTGAAATCTTCATCGGATTTGGGTGTACCGATGGTTGGTGTTGGCTTGTTGTATCGCCAAGGTTACTTTCGGCAACGCCTGAACCGCAACGGTTGGCAAGAAGATTACTATCTGGATAATCCTTTTCACCGGATGCCTATAGAGTTAATTAAAAATCAACAAGGGGAACCGCTGACGATTCACTTAGACATTCGCCAACGACAAGTGAAAGTGCAAATCTGGCGAGTGCAAGTAGGGCGGGTAAGTTTATATTTACTCGATAGCGATCGCGAAGACAACGATCCCATCGATCGCTGGCTAACTGGACACCTATATGGCGGTAATTTAGAAACTCGCATCGCTCAAGAAGTTGTCTTGGGAATTGGCGGTGTCCGGGCCTTAGATGCCTTGGGAATTCAACCTTCCGTCTATCACCTCAACGAAGGACACGCCGCCTTCTGCACTTTAGAAATTGCCAGACTAGAAATTGAGCGTACAGGCAAATCTTTCTACGATATCGAAGCCAAAGTCCGGAATAGTTGCGTATTCACCACCCATACACCCGTTCCCGCTGGTCACGATGTCTTTTCTCCCGATTTAATCGACTCCTACTTTGCTCAGTACTGGCCGCAACTGCGACTTTCCCGCGAGCAATTTTTGGCATTGGGCGCACGACGACTAGGTGACCCTTGGGAACCCTTCGGTATGACCGTTTTAGCCCTGCGGATGTGTCGTGCTTGTAATGGCGTGAGTGAATTGCACGGTCAAGTTTCCCGCAAAATGTGGACAGTTCTCTTTCCTCAACGGTCTGAAGACAAGGTACCAATTGGTTACATTACCAATGGCGTTCATGCACCCACTTGGACTGCTCCCCTATTGGCTGACCTATACAATCAATATCTAGGAGGAGATTGGAAAAATCATGCTGTCGATCCTAAGATGTGGGCTAAGGTTGACGAGATTCCCGATGAGGAACTGTGGTCGCGTCATCTCATCCTTAAAGAACGATTGATAGCCTACACCCGTTATAAAGTCAAGAAAGCACGGGAACAGCGTGGTGAAGATTACAAACTCATTCAAGCCAGTGACAGCCTGCTCGACTCGAATGTGCTAACAATTGGATTTGCCAGACGCTTTAGCCCTTACAAACGTGGCGATCTGATTTTGCGCGATGCTCAACGGGCATTGAAGATTTTTGGTGATGCCAAACGTCCAGTACAAATTATCTTTGCAGGTAAAGCTCATCCAGCTGATGAAGAAGGTAAACGAATTATTCAGCGCTTGATGGAATGGTGTCAAAATTCAGGGATTCTCAACCGAGTTGCCTTTATTGAAGATTACGACATTTACACCGGACAAAAACTTGTGCAAGGTGTGGATGTATGGCTGAACAACCCCCGCCGTCCCCTAGAAGCATCTGGTACAAGTGGCCAAAAAGTCTGCTTCAACGGTGGCATTAATTGCAGCGTCCTTGATGGCTGGTGGTGCGAAGGCTACCAAGCTGGCTCAGACGGTAAGGGAATTAACGGTTGGGCAATTGGTGAAGATGCTCATACCAGCGACCAAGAATTACAAGACCGCATTGATTCGCAATCGCTATATCAGCTATTAGAAGAGGAAATTGTTCCCCTATATTATGACCAAGATGCTCAAGGCATTCCCCATCGCTGGGTGCAGATGATGAAAGCATCGATTAAGACCAATGCACCACTATTCAACACAGACAGGATGATTGCCGATTACGTTTCTCAAGTGTATGTCCCGGAAATTGCTACTCGTGTAGAACCAATTTTAGCTAAGGTTCTGCTGTAGAGAATTTATTTTTAGCCTCCTGGTGAAATAAAGGGGTGGGTTATCTGCTCCTTTTTTTTCGTGATACTGACAGGTGATGCCAATTAAAAATTAAAAATGAACCCAGACACAGAAGGCGATTACCAATCCAAAATCTAAAATCCAAAATGGTATCAGATATAGAAGTCACAAAACTTTATGAAAATTTGGCAGGCAGATTTTTATCGTAGTCCCTTACAGGAGGTATCAGGACAAGTTTTATGGGAGTTATTAATTTGTGATGCAACTCGCAGTTTTGAGTATGCTGCTACCTGTCCCCAGTCAGCAGCGAATTCAAGTTGGGTTGCAGATCAAATTCAGCTAGCAGCTGGTGAAAAGTTGCCAGATTTGATTCAAGTATTTCGTCCTCAATCTTTGAGTTTAATTCAAGCAGCTGGGCGTAACTTAGGTATTAATGTCGAACCAACTCGTCGCACTTTGGCATTAAAACAATGGTTGCAGGAAAAACAATATCCCTTAGCGCTGGATAAACCACCACCCACGCCATTACCAGAAAACTTGTGGGGGGAAGAATGGCGCTTTGCTACACTTCAGGCTGGTGAACTCGTGGATGTGTTTGCAGAACGCTTAATTCCCGTTTTGTCCATGCCAGAATTTCTCAAACCCATCAATCTGGGCTTGGCATCAACACTTCCTATTCCTGGTGTAGTAATCTATGGTGGCAGGCGATCGCTACGTTTAGCAAGATGGTTAGAAGAAGCACGTCCCGTAGCGTTAAATTATCTAGCTGGTGCGCCTGATGGCTTGGTACTAGAAGCGGGTTTGATAGATAGGTGGATTGTAGCGACTTTTGAAGATGCAGAAGTTGTAGCGGCAGCTAAAGTTTATGAACAACGCAAACAACAAAGTCAAGGGTTGCATTTTCTGTTGGTACAGCCTGATGAGTCAGGGATGACTTACAGTGGCTTTTGGCTGTTGCAGACGGAAAAGTTATAACGTTATTATTGGTTTACAAATATCAACTGCTTTACCTCTACAGCCTTTTCCGTTAAATCCAGTTCTCGATAGATTTGCAAACTTTCAGTGAAAAATTGGATAGCGACTGTTTCAGCACTGGGTTGATTTTGCTGGGCACGTTGTAGATAAATTTCGCCCAATAATTTGCGTGCTGCTGCTTCAAGTTTTTGGCGGTTGTAGTCTTGAAATATTTGCAGAGATTCTTTAGCTATTTCTTCACTACGGTCAAGATTTTCTAAAAACTTTATCTCTAAGTAAGCGCGAGCCATATCAAGGGCTTCATCGGCTTTATCAACTGTTTGCCCTAATTCATCAAGATATGTTAAGCCTCTATGATAGTTTTCCTCTTATATTTTGCTATCTCAACAAAAATTTCTCATCTCAAAGGTGACGTGTAATTTATGAATACAAAAAACCTGCCAATCTTTTAGTAAAGATTAGCAGTTAGGGTCTTTTGTGAATCGGAGCGGCGGGATTCGAACCCACGACCTCCACTACCCCAAAGTGGCGCGCTACCAAGCTGCGCTACGCCCCGGTCAGAATTTCCATTATATTGCAAAATTATAAGATAATCAACAGGCAAATTTAAAAAACCTTAAGCATCCCAGTAGCTTGCAGCAAATCCGCTACAGCAGAAGCATTCCACTTGCCTTCTACACACCGTCCTGTATTGAGGATAAAGTGCAGACTATATTCATCAGGATAGCCTTCTACTTCCATCCATAATAAATCGCTTTCGGCTTCACAGGCGATTTTCTCTTCGTCCATCAATTCCGCTGCGAGTTGTTTCATGGTGTCTGCTAACTGTGCCAGTAACCGACAAAAATCATTCAATTCGGCTTCTGTTAACTCAACTGCCCAATCATCCGTACCGACTAAACCTTTAAATTCGAGTGCATTGGGATTCCAACCAATACGCCAACCAGATCCGCTTTTAACTAAACGTTCCATTATCTGCTGACTTTTTAAAACTTGCCTGCAAGGAGCAGAGGGGAAGGTAGAGAATAATAACTCCTAACTCTTAACTAATTTCTAGCAAGACCTTTAATACACCTCGACGTTGAGCTAACTCAAAAGCGAAAAGTCCTTCACTAAGGGGATAGCGGGCATGAATAAGGGGTTGTACGTCAACTTGTCCTGTGGCTAGCAATTGGAGGGCTGCCGGAAAGGGGCCGCAGCGAGAGCCAAT
Source organism: Dendronalium sp. ChiSLP03b (assembly GCF_034531165.2). Lineage (NCBI taxonomy): Bacteria > Bacillati > Cyanobacteriota > Cyanophyceae > Nostocales > Nostocaceae > Dendronalium > Dendronalium sp. ChiSLP03b. Next base: position 50,111 of record NZ_JAVRBR020000031.1, read on the forward strand.
AAGAGTAATTTCGTCTACTACCAAAGAAGAAGCATCTATGCTGATATTGCCAGCATAGGTACTTTTAAGCACTAAAGTACCACGGGGACGCAAAGCGCGACGAGCGATCGCAAATCCTTCGGGGTTGCCAGTACACTCTACTGAGATATCAAATGCCCTATCTGTAACAGCCTCGGCTAGACCAGTTTTGATACCCCGTGCTTCTAGGTTAGCCAGCTTTTCTCGATGTCGCCCTACGACCAATAGTTCACAACCAGTTAAAGCTAGCGTCTGCGCTACGAGTTGCCCTAGCTTGCCATCTCCCACTACTAATACTCGGTCATTTACACCCAATGCTACCTGTTGCTGAATCTCCAGTGCTGCTGCTAATGGTTCTGTAAAAGTTGCTACCTCAGATGGTACATTATCGGGTACGGGATGGAGGTTCTCCACTGGCAAACAGAGATAGTCAGCAAAGGCTCCGTGACGGTTGACAATGCCCAGGACTGTACGGTTTTCGCAATGAGTTGGTTGACCAGTCCGACAAAATCGACAATGCCCGCAAACAGCGTTGATTTCGCCAACTACACGCTGATTTACTAAGTGTTCTGGCCCTTGTTCCACAACGCCAACAAATTCATGGCCTAAAATACCTGTATAGGGATAGTAGCCTCTTTTAAGCTCCAAGTCAGTGTTACAGATACCCGCATATAATACACGCACCAGTGCTTCCGTTGATGGCGGCTCAGGAATAGAAATGTCCGTGCGTAGTTGCAATTGGTTGTTTTCGAGCCAGAGTCCTTTCATACTAATTTTGGATTTTGCGAAAAGTTGCGTGCAAAGAGAAGTGCGGTCTTGGGAAGACACTGCGTTGCGGAGGTTCCCTCCGTTGTAGCAAGTGTCGTCTTTGCCCAAGTGGAGCAACTTCGGGGGGTTCCCCCGTTGAGCAAACTTTTCAAGACAGATTTTAGATTAAAAGTCTATACCAGGACTTAGCACTAATTTTGAGACTTTACCTCGATTTTACTTAACCAAATCACCAAGTCTTCTGAATGAACCTCTATCTCACTTCCTAAAGTTTTGATGTAAAGAAGTCCATCACTAATAACTAAATCTCTGATGGGATACCATGAATCTCGATTCTGGATCAAAAGATCCAATGGAATACCACCTCTTAAAGCATTTTTGCGATATTTCCACCAAGCTCGCCATAGCATCACAGATTTGCTACAGTGCATTTGATAGCCTTTTGGCACTTGGCAGTGTTGATACTGATAAAAACCACGACGATCTATTTCTCCTTTGAGGAGATAACAGTATTCTGCCAATGCTTGATTCATTAATTCCCAATGGGATGACTTAGCCTGAATTAAAAACTCAGGTAAAGTATTATTGAGTTGCGCTGTAGCAATTAAACCTTCAGACTTGGCTGTTAGTTGGTTAGTTTTGTATACAGTTTGCGCTGTCAAAGCAGAGTTTGACAACAAAACATCTTTTTTCTGGGTAGATTTGTCTACAAACTCACGAATCAAATCTAGGTTAGACAACATAAGATTCTATATATCCAGCTACTCAATTGCGATCTAAACCACAATGTTATGTAATTTAGTAGCTACACTAGTTTTTCATTTCACTCAGGATGAGCGCAACCTAATTTATACTAAAAACATCGTCTGTTCAAGTTTTTGTTAAATTCCATCGCAAAAGTTTATACCTTGTCTAAAGGCAGTTTTTATAAACTTCGGACACCGCCAAGTATGAAAGTGGTCTTTTCCCCATTCCCCGCTGCCAACGCCACCTTGCTATAAAGAGGAGGCAGTCCGTTCGGTCGCCAGACTTGTAGCCGCTACGCGTAGCTTGCTTCCCCGCAGGGGTACAAGAACGGCTTTGCCGAACGAGTTCTCCGTTCGCTTTAGCGGCGACCTTAGGAGAAGGAGTACCCGCAGGGTAGGAACTGCCGTGGAAACCCCCCTTCGGATTCACAATCGCCTGCGGAGGGTTTCCCTCCCGCAGCGCTGATTCACCGCAATGGAGTGGCTCCTCCTCACTCCTACTCCCCACTTACAAGGTGGCCTATTCAAATTTTCAATTCTTTCAGAAACGGTTCAAATGTTGACAGCAATTCCGGACGGCTGATAACCAGGGTGGGAAAGGAGCGATCGCTATAATCTTGCCCTGGTAATAAAGGAAACGGCTCAGATTTCAGTGATGACCAAACGCCGCCAGCAGCTTGAACAATTACCCAAGCCCCCGCCAAGTCCCAAACCTTTGGTGTTGCTTCAATACCACCTAACGTCGCCCCAGTCGCAACCGTCAGAAAGTTATAGCTAGCCACACCCAACATCCGAATTTTGCAGGGAAAACCTTTTTGGATGACCGCAGTGCTACGAGAACAAAGGTTGAAAAAGTGATTGTTGCTGGGAGCATCAGCACTGGTGTGGATGGGGTGATGATTGAAAAATGCCCCGGATGGCGTTGCTAAACCAGATGAACCCTCCCAGAAACCGTGAAAAGTTTGATTTAGTGGTGGGACATGAACATAACCAAAAATGGGCGTGCCTTGATAAAGCAAGCCCAGAGAAATCGACCAAATGGGAATACCCCGCGTAAAGTTGGTTGTACCGTCTAAAGGGTCAATTACCCAACACCATTCAGTACCCGGAAATGACTGATCGCTTTCTTCGCTCAAAATTCCGTAGCCAGAGAAATTAGAAGCGATCGCATCCCGAATTTCCCGATCCGCCCATTTATCCGCCTGTGTCACCAAACTACCATCAGCTTTTTGTAAAGCCTGTACCTGCCCAAAGTCCTGCATCAATTGCGTTCCCACTCTGGTAGTGGTAGTTTGGGCAAAATCGAGAACTGTTGTCCAAAAATCATTCATTGATTAATTCTCGCGCAAAGGCGTTCCTGAGCCAAGATAGGTAAATTCGGATTTTGCCTGGAGAAGTTTCCAGTTTAATCTAAATCACTTTCCAAAACAGAGGCGATCGCTTGTTTGGTACTAGTTTGAAATTCTGTGACGTTCACTCGATTCAAAAACCAAATCGACACCACCATCCCCACGGCTTCTAGGGCAAATACCAATCCATAAGCTAGTTCCAGACTGGGTAGTACCCTACGACCTACGTCTAAAATAGTACCGCCTACGACCACTGCTACTCCCCTAGAGATAGCCTGTGCTAGTCCCCATGCCCCAATAAAAGTACCTGCGGCTTCAGCTGCTGTGAGATCTAGCATCAAGCTAATTGCTGCTGTAGTTAAGAAACCAGTAGCTAAACCGAATAAAACTAAACCCAGCTTGAGGAAAGCTGCATTAGCTGTAAATCCTGAAATACCCAATAATGCTGCACACAATGCCACCAACATACAGCCTAAGCGAGCGCTTTTGCGCTTACCCAAACGCGGCACAATCAAAAAGCCAGCCACGGCGTAGGCAATTAGCAGACCAATACCGTAATAAACGTTCAACTTGGTGCTTTCTGCCAAAGGCATTTTAAACACCTGACCTGCATAGGGTTCCAAAACTGGGTCTTGCATAAACAAGCACAGTGTCATCACCACTAAAAAAGTGAAAAACAAACCTGTTTGTGGACTTGCCGTCAAGATTTTCCAAGCAGCCCCTAAGGTAATGCTGTCTTCTCGATTTACCAGTGTGGAACGATTGGAGTAAAGCGAGTACTTTTTCTCCACGCCAAATGTCGCTGCGATCGCCAACCAAAATACAATCGCTGGGACGATAATAAATAATCTATTGACCGCTGCTTTTAAGGTTTCCACAGTTGCTTCTGGCGTTAATTGCTTGAGCAAGCTGGCACTAATAATCGCTCCCACAATAATCCCCACCATCAGCATTGACCAAACCACACCCACTACTTTGGGACGATTGTCTTCTTCGGATACATCCACCAACAAAGCAGCAAAGGCAGTACCACTAGCACAAATTGCTAAACCATATACAGCAAAAACTAAGGATAAAAGTGCTGTCCAGCCGATGGTTTGGGTTGTCCATCCCCACCCACCTGCACTAGTTGCGGCACTATTTAGCTGCCACATTACTTGTACAGCTAAAAATGCTGCGATCGCCAATATTGCCGCCCCCACCCAAACATAAGCTGTGCGGTGGTATCCCCATAAAGGCTTGGCATCGGATATTTGACCAAACCAGACGCGGGAAGGAGAAACAAATAAGGGCAGTGCTAGAACTAGCGATACTAGCGTTGCCGGAATTGCTATTTCTTGAATCATGACTCTGTTGAGTACCCCCAGAGTCAAGATGGACATCATGCTGAGTCCCATTTGAAATAAGCCGAGTCGGAACATGGTCAGCAAATTGACCCTTGGCATTCCTAGGGATTTTGTTTCACTATCAAACACTTCACCGCTTGCCATAGCTATTTTTTCGTATGGTTTATCAAAAATAGTCTCTCTTTAATTAAAGATAAACTGTTCGATATTCCAAAAAACCTAGTCATTTCAAGTGATGAATTGTTGGATTTGGCGGTAGAGACGCTTTCAGGTTATAGAATTTCATCCACCAGAACCGTACCACCCTCACAAAAATCTATACTGAGATGGTAATCTTCCAGCAAAGCAGTGCCGATAAGTGGACGGCGACCTATTGCTAGTCCTGCAATATTACGCTCCACACCATTCCATACAATTGTTGCTAAATAAACATCTGTTTCCACATTGGAATTGTTAGCAAGATTTGCGTTGATATTTATGAGGTAAGGCAAGCCAAGCTCAGTAATAAGAGAAGGCGGCAAGGTTAAGAATCCCTCAAATCCTGTATCGATAACACATTCGATTTCGACATCTGAACCTTCTGGTGGAAGAATAATCAAACTCATTATTGCCTGAAGTCCAACTACAGTCCCGTTTATCACTGTGCCGCCCTGAGCAACGTACCACCAACTGCATAAACTGCATCAAAACCAATTCTTTCTCCCCAAAGTGCTGCATTGGGTTGCTTGGCTTGTAGTCGAAGACTCGTTTCGACTAAATCATCACCGATTTCGTAATCTCCTGTTTCAACATTAATCGAGATAATTTTGCCAATGTTTTCTGCCGTCTCAACTTCAGCGCGGATTCTTTTTTCGTAAAGTTCTTTTCCACGCCGGGCGATTTCTTGGCTACTAAGTGTAGGGTGGGACATAAATAAATCCCCTGTTTAAGCTGCTAGATTCTTCACTTCATTGTAGAGCAGAAGCTAAAGAGGTTAGAGAGCAATGCTTGATTCTGTAGGAAGTATGAGAGCGATCGCATCATAGTAGCAAATGGTAAAAAAACTTGAACAAAGACTAAAGTAAGAAAATGAGCGTCCTTAGTTTCTTACTTTAGTTGCTACAAACAAGCCATCTCAATGGTTTTAAGAGCCAATGCTGTGCATCTCTATTGTGCGGTCGTGCTTCGCAGGCTGGGTGGTTGGGGGAGAAAACTGCGATCGCTGCCAATAGTTTCCTTCGTTATACCCAAAACCCCTAAAAAATCAATGTTACTCTACTCGTTATTACCA
>NZ_JAVRBR020000032.1:0-38222 GCF_034531165.2 Dendronalium sp. ChiSLP03b
AGATTCTGAAACTTTGATTGAGTCAAGCTTTGAGCCTTTATTTTCTAACAGTAACTAAAATTTATAGCCAAAACTTAGAAATTAAAGCCTCGAAAGGCTTTCAGCGATTGGGTTCTCCCAAAGTGATAAAAGAGGGTTAGAGAAGGAAGCAGGGGGAGATGAGCGAGACTCGGTGAGGGGGTCGCAGTCCTGGCAGTCTTTGTCGATTGTGTTAGCGAGTCTTCTCCCCTTGGGAGAAGAGTAGAGCTTGCCGCAGGCTAGGGTAAGGGGACGCGGGGAATAAGGGAGACAAGGGAGACAAATTTACGGCGTTGCATAACAGTGAGATGAATTGGAGTAAGCAGGGGAAGCAGGGGGAGAATTTTAGAAGTTGCTAAATCATCCCGCAACTATGCAACGCCAAATTTACTTTCTCTGCCCCTCTGCCTCCTAAATCCTGCTCAAGAAAGTTTGGTTAGAAATCCTAAAAGTCGTTTGGTACGTGGTGTCAGCAGTGTGCGGCGATAAGCATCTGCTGCTTTTTTAATTGCTTCTGCTTGAGTCGGGTAAGGATGAATAACACTGCTTAACTTGCTCAAACCGATCTTATTCACAATTGCTGCTGTCACTTCCGAGATCGTCTCGCCTGCATGACTGGCGACAATAGTCGCACCGAGAATTTCATCAGATCCCTTTTTGTGGAGAATTTTGACAAATCCTGACTCTTCATCATCGGCGATCGCTCGGTCTACACTACTAAAAGGAATTTTAATTGTTGCCACATCAATTAAGAGCTTCTGCGCTTGGTGTTCGTACATCCCGACATGAGCAATTTCTGGGTCGGTATAAGTTACCCACGGCATCATCAAACTACTAAGTTTAGAGCGACCCAAGCCAAAGGGAGAAAACAGCGTATTCTTAATTACAATCCGCGCTGCTGCATCAGCTGCATGGGTAAACTTCCAGTTCATACAGATATCGCCAGCCGCATAAATTTTGGGATTTGTAGTTTGGAGGTAATCATTTACCTTCACGCCTTGGCGCTTGTCGTACTCTACCTCCACTGCTTCTAAATTCAGACCTTCCACATTCGGCGCACGTCCCGCACCTACTAAAATTTCATCTACAGTCACAGAATCTCGGTGACCTTTAGAAGAAAAATAAAGCCGCTTACCGTCAGTCACAGTTGCCACTTCTTCTAACTGGCAATTCAGTACTAAGCGAATTCCTTCCTTTATCAAGACCTTTTGGACAATTTCAGCAGCGTCAGCATCTTCTTTATTCAGGATGTGAGAACCGCTATGGAACAGTACGACCTCACAACCCAAGCGTCGAAAAGCCTGGGCTAATTCACAACCAATGGGGCCGCCACCAATTACCGCTAACCGTTCTGGTCGTTGAATAAGTGAAAAAACCGTTTCATTAGTTAGATAACCGGCTTGTTCAATTCCCCGAATTGTGGGTTGTGCAGCTCTAGCACCAGTGGCAATTACAGCTTTTTTAAACTTGAGGGTTTTGTCGCCAACTTCTACAGTATTTTTACTAGCGAATCGACCGCTACCCAGGAATACATCAACCCCTAGTGATGAAAAGCGTTCAGCCGAGTCATGATGGCTAATACCTGCTCTGATTCGCCGCATCCGTGCCATAACTGCGGGAAAATCAATATCAATATGTGCGGGAATGTTCACTCCCAAGTCTTTGGCATCCCAGATTTCGCCAACCACGCGAGCAGACCGGATAATAGTTTTGGATGGTACGCAACCAACATTCAAGCAGTCTCCACCCATGAGATGCTTTTCAATCAATGCCACTTTCAAACCTAAATCCAGACCCGCTGCACCCGCTGCTACTACTAACCCTGCTGTACCAGCGCCAATAACTACCAAGTCGTAAACATCAGCAGGTTGTGGATTTACCCAATTTGGCGGATGCACATAAGAAACTAATGTTTGATTATACTCATCCACTGGGCGAACAATGACTCTTTCTAATTCTGAATTAGACATCTGAAGTATAAAGTATGAAATTTTTGGTTAGTTTATTATTTATCCTGATGCGGAATGCTTATTTTAAAAGGATTACAACCTCTGAATTGTTTTGTCAGTTACTCTTGGAGTTTAATTTTTAATTGTTTCGTTTTCTAAAGCTTTCCGGGCAATACGGGTAACATATACTGTGACGGCGACTGTTGCAATCAAACCCACGATCCGAATTGTCCATTGCACGGTGGGGTTGGTGGGTTGAGCTTCAGTCCCAATCATGGCAAGATCGCTAGCGAGAGAACCGATATAAACGTACATGATTGTTCCAGGAATCATGCCTACAGAGCCGATAAAATAGTCTTTGAGAGAAACTCCGGTGATGCCAAAGGCGTAGTTCAATAAATTAAAAGGAAATATTGGAGATAGTCGGGTTAATAAAACAATTTTTAATCCTTGTTGACCAACAGCACGGTCAATAGCAGCAAATTTTTGGTTATCAGCAATTTTCTTTGCAACCCATCCTCTTGCTAAATAACGCCCCACGAGAAATGCAGCAGTTGCACCTAAGGTTGCACCAATAAATACATACAGAGAACCCCAAAGAATGCCAAAGACAACACCAGCCCCTAAAGTCAGAATTGAGCCTGGTAAGAAAGCAACGGTAGCGATAATGTAAAGTGCGATAAAAGCTATAGCTCCCACCGTACCAAGACTATCAATCCACTGCAAAGCGTTGCGTAAAATTGCTTGGGGATTGAAAAAATTTGGATTATTGGTAGATGTCTGTGCCCAAGCTAAATCTGTATTTAATAAGTAGGCGATCGCTAGTACTATCAATGTTAATACACCTACTTGAAAAAGCTTCCACCAGTTTCTGGGGATAATTTTATATGTTATGAGTTGATTTTTCATAACTTGCAAAGCTAGTTAATTGCATTAATAATCTGTGAATTATCAATTTTTAATACACTATCTTGTACAAAACTTATGGAAATTTGTTTTTTATAAAAATAATCCCGCCTCAAAATCTTGCTTGAATTCCTGAAGCCTTTCGTACATTTCCTGGGTAAGATTTTCTATAGTTATATCACTACTTAAAGTCGGCTGTGTAGTCTGAGCGATATGAAGTAATTGTGATTTAGATTCTTGTTGTCTTGCCCAATCACGAGCTAAGCGAATTGGATATAAAATATCTCGTTTTTGCCGAGGATGATGTAAGCGTTTGATATACGATGGTTTATATTCTACACCTATAGACTGACACCAGTCTTGCCATTTAAATTGCAGAATTGTAGGGTTAGTAATTATTGGAACCCAGGGAACACGCAGTGCATCAGCAATGATAGCGCCATGCATAGCCTCTGCAAATAAAACTTCTGTTTGGCTAATACTTAACAAAACTTTTTCTATTGACCAGCGTGGATCGATATATCCAAACCCAAGTCTTTCACAGACTAAACTCCAACCTATACCAGCTAATTCATAATGGGGCATGTAAGAAAATTTATACACCTTCTGGCTATGATGATTAAATAATTTTCTAATCAGTACTGCTCCATCCGTTACTGCTAATTTAGCTGAAACATTTAGCGCTTGTGCTGATAGGGGACCACGAAGACAATAAATTTTATAAGAATCATCTAGTTGGGGCATTCCTTGTCCATATCCTACTCCTGTACTCAATATCACTCTTAAACGAGCTTTTTTCGTCTTGCGAGGTAGTTTGTCATTAATTAGAGTACCTATGCCAACAAAAGCAGTTGTCTCATCATCATCAATTACACCTGGTAACAACTTTTCCCATAACCAAGGATTAAGTCGATCGCCAAAATTATTTTCCTGGTAATACAAAAGCTTCATAATTTTTTAATTGACAAAAGATTAAAAATTAAAACTGTTGAAATGGCAAGCTCGGATATAGAATCTGTATTGTTTATTAAAAGTATTTTTAATGGTACTTATTTAATATAAAAACATATTTATATTTTAGAATAAAATTATTGCAATCACAAATCTAAATTAATCACTATTTGCTTTTTCATTACTACTTTCTCCAACAAAAACATTTTGTTGGAGACTTTTTTGAGCAATCCTTGTTACATATACAGTGACACCAACAGTAGCAATCAACCCAACTGCTTGCATTACCCATTGCCAGATTTGAGCTTCTGGACTGCTTGGCTGATGAGGTATATCGATTGTGGCAAGATTAGTAGCTAGGGAACCAATGTAAACGTACATCACAGTTCCTGGAAAGATTCCTAAAGAACCCAATATATAGTCTTTTATAGAAACCTGTGTGACTCCAAAAGCATAATTTAATAAGTTGAAGGGAAAAATGGGGCTGAGGCGAGTCAACAGCACAAGTTTCCATCCTTCTTTGGCAACTGCTAGATTAATCGCTTTAAATTTAGGATGTTTATCCATTTGTCGAGAAATCCAATCCCGTGTCAGGTAGCGGCCAATGATAAAAGCTAAGGTTGCGCCAATTATCGCAGCGATGAATACATAAACAGAACCCCAAAATACACCAAATAGGCAACCACCTTTTAATGTTAGGATAGAACCTGGTATAAATAATAAAGTTGCTAAGTTGTAAATCACTATATAAGCAATAGGCCCTAAAACACCAAGACTATGAACCCAAATTAATAATTGCTGCAAAACTTCTTGAATGCGGAAGTATTTAGCAACAATTATCAATATAGTAACCAGAAAAGTTAACAGTAATAGTTTAAGTTTGCCATTGAATCGGGGCTGATATTTTGGATGCATTGGACTTACACTTACCTAATTTTTCAATGTTGCTATTGAGGAGTTAATAGTAATAGTTAACATAAGATTACTTTTGATTTTTTCAGTTGATATTATAAGTAAAGATATACTAATTAAATGAGAAACAGCTTAAATCCTCTTAAATTTTCCCTGACGATACCAGCTACGAATTTGCTCAGGTGAAACACCGAGTAAATAAGCAATAATGACTATTTGATTAATTAGGGTAGTTTTGAATACTCCCTTTTGTAACCATCTACGGGCTGACGTAACAACTGGCACAGGAAGAATTACAATTTGTCCGATGCGCTTTAAACGACGCATGAGTTCAAAGTCTTCCATGATCGGCAATTCGGGAAAGCCACCGATTTGCTGAAATACTTCTTTTGTTAAAAAAATTGCTTGATCGCCGTATGGCATTTGCCAAAAATGCGATCGCCAATTTACCCCCCACTCTACCCACCGCAAACTCAAAAGTGATGCATCTATTCGCAAGGCAAACGCACCTGCAACTGTTCCCAGTTTTTGCAAGGCGGTGCGAACCATATCATCAAATCCAGTAGGTAAATGGGTATCTGCATGGAGAAATAGCAGAATTTCACCGCCAGCAGCAACAGCACCCGCATTCATTTGACTAGCACGACCAGGAGATGATGAGATAACTTTTACACCCAATGACTGAGCTATTGCTACTGTGTCATCTTGGGAGCCGCCATCTACTACGATTACTTCTATATTTGTACTGGCTTGGGTTGTGGTGATGGCTTGTTTGATATTTCCTGCTTCATTGAGAGTCGGAATAATAATCGAAATTTTAGCAGCGTCAATATTATGACTCATAATTTTTGGCAATTTATCCACAACTACATTATTGTAGGCAGTTGTGCGATCGCTTCTCAGATAGCATGGGCGATCGCGCCTTCTGCGAAGACATCCAAAATTTACTGCCCTTGCAAAACTATCAGCTGTTTAAAAACTGCATCTTTTTCGGCTTTATTAAACAGCACTTGCTCGATCAATCTGCTTGAGTTCCTACTGTATAGCAACTCTTTGCGCCTGTAGTTTAGATAATAAATACCACACAGTATTAGTTATTTGCACTGGTTCATAACTATTGGCAACAATATTACAAATTTGATTGGCAGCTTGATTATATTCTATTTCTCCGGAGCCAGTCAGGTTAGTAATAGTACTGCCATTAATAACGAAAGTGTTACCAAATAGGCGTTTGCTAAATTCTTTAATTGTCTCTGCTTAGCTGCTAGCAATTTCTAGTAAGCTATTGTTTCTTTGAAAACTAATTCCCCAACATTACCGACTTCTTGATAGAGAGATCCAAATTCTCTCGGTTCAAAGTTGCGGTCTACTGGATGGCGATCGCTGAGTCTGTGTTCTGTTTTTTAACTAAAACTTTGCTCTTAGTTGTTTCAATATTCTGGAGTTAGTTCTGTGAAATTATTCAGGCAAAAGTACAAATATCATCTAACTTACGAGTGAAGTTTTACCAGTTTAGCCCAGGTAGCATCAAATGAAGCATCAACAATTTATTTAGTTACTAACTCATTTATGAGGGTTTCTTTCCAGTTAATCAGGTGTTTCAAATCGCTTGCTTGACCTAAAACAATTTAAGTTAAGGAAGGAGCTAAATATGGTATCACTCTCAACGCGGTGTATTGCAGAATTCTTGGGGACATTTGTGCTAGTACTTGCTGGATGTGGAAGTGCTGTATTTGCAGCAGCATTTCCTGATATCAAAACCAATGAACTGGGAATTGGCTTTGTAGGTGTTGCTCTGGCATTTGGTTTAGCACTACTCACCATGGCCTACGCCATTGCTCATATTTCAGGTTGTCATCTTAACCCAGCCGTATCATTTGGATTGTGGTCAGGAAACCGTTTTCCTGGCTCTGATTTGCTTCCATATATTGTTTCTCAGGTATTAGGAGCAATGGTAGCTGCCGGCTTAGTTTATGCTATTGCCACTGGTAAACCCGGATTTACACTTTCTGGTTCTAATCCACTAGCGACAAATGGTTATGGAGTGCATTCTCCCGGAGGTTATTCACTAGCTGCCTGTTTTATTGCAGAGCTTGTACTTACCTTCATTTTTTTAATTGTAATTTTAGGCGCAACTGATGGCCGCGCTCCTAAAGGTTTTGCACCTATTGCCATTGGTCTAGCACTTACACTCATTCATTTGGTGAGTATTCCCATAACTAATACATCTGTTAATCCTGCTCGTAGTACCGGTCCTGCATTTTTTGCTGGTGCAGAAATGTTTAGGCAACTATGGATGTTTTGGGTAGCTCCAATTTTAGGTGCAGTATTGGCAGGTCTGTTCTATTCAAGAGTTTTAGGTGAATCAGGAGCGCCAGTTGTCGGTGAGCCACAACCAAGATAGATTTTGAGGAGAATGGCACGCTCTTTTTGCACTTCTAGTTCTTGCAAGATGAACCAAGCGTCGGCTTGCGATCGCTACCTTGTAATTCACTTTAATACTTCGACCTCGTGAGCCATGCTTGTAGGTTGGGGAATAGGTAAACCATCTTCCAGCATCCCTTCTATATGAAATTCAATAGCTTCTGCAATCAGTGCTTTAACCTCTTCTATGGTTTCACCTACAGCTATACAACCAGGTAAATCGGGGACATAAGCGCCGTAGCCAGTTTTTCCCTTTTCAATCACAACTGTATAACGCATCAGTCTGCCTCAAATTGAACCTGTCTCCAGATATTGTTCAGAGTACCAATTGGTACATCAACACTTGGTTTACCAGATACTGTTACAGTATCAAGTTTATTAGGATGCTTGAACTGCCTATGATTACATTTAGTTCTATCAATATACCAACCATCTGCTTCTAGGCGCTTGATAACTTCGCATACTTTCATGCTACTGCTTATCTGTACAGATGAAATTTCTGTTACAGATATAATGCCTTTGTGCAAGATGAAAGTAAACGACATAATGCCATCATCTTTATCCGTCATTTTCTCAGATAATTAGAGAATTATTAGCTTATATATCAATTAACCAATAGGACGATTACCCGGATTTACCGCATGAATATACTCACTACCCGATCGGGGCCTTCCTCTTTTATAATAAGCTTCTTCTGGCTTACCCCATCCTAGCTGCAAAATTATTTCCAAAAAGCTAGAATTTTCCCACTTCAACAAACTTGCCCATTCTGTTCTTTGAGCAATTCTCTCTACATCTGTTTGGATAATTTGTTGATGTTGTTTGCTATTATTAAAACTTAAGTACAAGTCCATACTCACAGTGACTTTGTACCAAAATTCCAAAATAGAATTTTTTGTATCTTTTAATATTTCTAAGTCACTGCTAAGTGCAGTTAATTCTGCATCTACTTCTGGATAGTGCAAAGTTTTACCTTTAACAGTCACCTTACGCCAGATAATACCTGAAACTTGATGTTCTTTCTGGTATTCGTGAATAGCAGCTTTAAAATCTTGATAGGCGTTAAACTTTTGTAGCCCATCGGTTCTAATAAACTGGTCAATTACAGGATTGCCAGAGACTGTTACCTCTAATTTCAAGCGCTCTCCTTTGAGGCAAGCTTGGCGTTCGGCTGCCAAAATTTGGATTAGCTCCTCAGTAGTGTAAACCTTTGACATCAGAACACACTCTATTAGTCATTTGTCATTGGTCATTAGTCATTTGCTATGGACTATAGACTATGAATTAACTTCATCACTTGTTAAGGCTGATATTTAAACATTATCTCTTGGCATCCTCGCCAATGCAGTATCAGATCCAACTAAAAATTAGGGTAGACCAATTCGATCTACCCCAAAAGTTACTTAGCTAACTCGCTACTGAACTCATTGAAGGAGCGCCGCTTTAACTCCACTGATTCAGAGCGGGGTAATAAATCAAACACTTCCCGAAATCTATCGTCTATCTCTTCAAAGGGCACTTGACCCTTCTTATTCAAAACTACCTCACCTGACTGATTAAACACCACTACTTGAGGAACAACTCCAGAATAGTAATATCCTGGTTCTGTGGGATTGTAGGTCTTGTTGGGCTGGATGGCATCGACATCAATAGGTATAATCTCTGCTGCCCGTCCATAGAATTCCTGTACTCGTGAAATAGTAATTGCATATTTTTTGCAGTCGCTACTGTCATCGACATAAAACGCCAACATTGCGGGTTTATTTTGCGCTAAAGTCTGTGCCAGCGTTTCTTTGGAAGGAACTAGTGAACCATTCCCAGCATAAACCACAAAAACGTTGCCATCATAGCTATCATCATTGATACCTGCTGATGCTGGTTGCATACTGATAAAAAACAGGCAAGTTAGCAAAAACAGGCATTTCGATACCAACCGTCGCCAGTCAGCAATTTGTTGATGTAAAAAAGGAAATTTTATGCTACTCATCAAAAGGAACCTTGCAAGCTACTATTTGTCGAAGTTGGTGCTGAATTAGGCAAACTGGGCTGGATATACAATTACGCCCGCGCACTATTTTTTAAGATAACGCTTACGGAGATGATCTCTTGCAAGGGGTTGGTGTTATGGCATAGATTAATTATCATCTTTACTGCTAATCAGGGTCATTTAGCAGTAAAAATGAAAACAATGCATATTCAAGAAAAAACTGAAACTAAGGATTTATCTCTCAGCTATTTCAGGAATAATTTAATCTCAGCCTATATCAGTTAATAGTTTTATGCCTGAACGGGGAATAAGTATGACCACTGTATACCCCAGAATAAATTATGTATTTTTAGCAATTTTTATGACATTGTTTACTGATATCAAGTCCGGCTAATTAGTTATAATTCCCGAATCTATGCAGATGAGCAACAAAAACCCTTCCCCTCTGCGGTCTTAATGATAAGTCTTTAACCGGACACGATATGATGCGATCGCTTATTGTGATGTTAATCAAAAGAAACCAGCGCCATGCACTGGCTCCTTTTGACTTCCAAGGCAGCGGTACTAGCGTAGGTAAGACGAAACACAGGTAGGGGTAGTTTTGGTTTGCAATTCTTCAATTTTCAATCCTTCTGTGGGGGGCGGATCGTTCAATCGTCGATTGCGTCTAACATTGGGAACTTCGGGCGTTAAGTACAGAATTCCTTTGTAAATCAATTCATAGAGCCAATCTTGATTAATTGCCGTTGCATAAGCTGCCCATTTAGGTTGGCATTGATTGATGTCTTGCAACAGGCGGTACATTTGTTCATTTATCGGGTAAGTAGTGAAATAAGGGTTATTCGGAGAGAATAACTCGATTTGGCGCTCTTCTGTTCTAGGACTAGTCTCTAGTCTGAATCGCAAATCAGGAGACATCACCAAAAAGTAATCTTGGATTTGCAATTGTGCTAATAATTCCCGTTGCTGGAAATACTCCTGTACCTGCTGGTGAATTGGCTGACTCGGATTGTGGATTGTACGGCTGTAATAGGAGCCTTTATGAGCAGCATCGACCCGACAGATGAGGATATAACCAAAGTTCACTGCTCTTAAACCTGTGGTATGGAAGTTTTGTAGCCACTGGTCTAACTCAATGTTGTATTGCTCTAAGGTTTGATTAAAAGCTGTATGGCAATGGGGAACTGAAAACAGGATATCATTGCGATCGGCAGTACTTAGCACTAACTTATGAGCCGATCCTCCCTGCCACCAGTTCTCCAGTTTAGACTTATACTCTGCGATATTTACTAAATCTGTAACAATAAACAGCCTGCCATGAGGTGTAAGGTACTTTGCACTCTCAGAAATAATTCTAGCCACAATTTCTTCACCGCTCACACCTCCATCCCGAAAGCGACAATCCCGACTAGGACTGGGAACAAATGGGGGATTTGCCAGAATTGTATCGAAGTCACCAGAAGCAGCTTCGTAGAGATCGCCGAGATAGAAATGAGTATTACATATGCCGTTGAGTTGAGCGTTAAACCGAGCAAAGCGAATGGCGCGAGGGTTAATATCAATTCCGATCGCAACTCTGGCATAACGACTAGCTACTAAGCTTTGAATGCCGCTACCACAACAGAGATCCAAAACTCGATTGACTGGATATTGGGGAGTTGTGTAAACCAATCCCATACTATCCATACCTACGTACATCACAACGTCTTCATCAACTCGATCTTCTGCCAGTATCATGTAGCGATGATCGGTAGCTACATACAGTCCCCCAACGGCAAATAAATCGACTCGTGATGTCCAATCTCGATCGCGCTGAATCAACATACCCAAGCTACATAGACTGAAGAATACTTCTTCACCAAAAATTTCTTGCAGCCTAGCTTTTGTAAATGCGCCCCGCAACAAGAACAGACGAATCAAGTCTCCCAATGGGGATTGGGGTAGTTGGTAGCGATCGTAATAATGCAGATATGTTGGTTCAATTTGTTGCTGTGAGCTAATACCTAGCAACTGACAAATATTAGTTTCGTTATAGCCTGCTTGCTGTAGACATTCACGCAGCTTGCCAAGAATGCGTCGGGCAGAAAAGTTTTCATGCTCAAAAGGTGCAAAGGTTTGGTTTGAAGCTGAAGACAGTGCTGAATCTTGGGGTAATGCTCGATTGTAGAAGTACGCGGGTTCTAGTCTGTAAATACAAAGTTGTTGATTTGCCCATTCAATCCGTTGGTTAAATTCAAGGTGAGTCAGACGCAAATCAACTCGCATTTGTTCTAGCCAACTTTCAGGCGCATTCAGAACGGCTAGCAACAGCTTAACCTCTTCAAAAGTGTAATTTGAGGGGGGTACTTGCTGCTTGAGATCGACCAGAGTAGATGTGCCCAAAGGGTTTAATAGTAAAATCACATCGCCTGAAAGCTTGGTCTGGAAGGAACCGTAAAAGGGATTCTCTGGGAAGAGTACACTTGTTTCTTTGTATTGAGCGCCCCAAGCGGAGAGTTCCTGCAACTCCTCTGGCGACCAAGGACAGCCAAGGGTATGTCCAAAGAATAATGCCCGATCTAGCTTTGCCATTAAATCGGTGACATCGGGGGCACTTGGGGGAAGTCCATGAGGCAGTACAATATCACCACCAACTTTCGCTAAATGATCCTCGTAGCTACGAACGGGTACATGTCGTTTGCAAATCCAGAAGTTCTCGATCGCTAAATAGTCAATATCTGTTCCCAAGAAGGTAGCGATCGCTTCTAAGGTTGTTTCTACAATGGGTTGTCCTGCAACATTAAAGCTTGTATTCAGCAACACAGGCGGCCCCTGTCGTTCTTGGACTAATTTGTAGCACAGTCGATAAAAGTAGGGATTTTCCTGCTCAGTCACCGTTTGCACTCTTCCTGTACCATCTACATGGGTGACTGCTGGGATCTGCTCGTGGTATTCAGGTTTGATGGGCGATACCAGTAGCATGAAAGGTGCAGCAACCTGTTGGTCAAACACCTGGGAAACGGCTTCTAGAGGTATGACTGGTGCAAAGGGACGAAATGCTTCGCGGAACTTGACCCGCATATTCACAATATCTTTCATTCTTTTAAAGGTCGGGTCGGCCATAATCGACCGATGTCCTAATGCTCGCGGCCCGTACTCTGCACCCCCTTCAAAGCGAGCCACAATGCTGCCTTGTGCCAGTACTTGAGCAGTGCGAGCAATCATTTCATCTGCTGTTAACTCCTCAACCTCAATGGAGTCTTGGAAGTGTTGAATCGCTTGGGAGACTCGAGCTGAGTCGTACTGGCGACCAAGAGTTGCCCGCGTCAGCAATACTCGCTTCTGTCCCGCGCCGACTGCATTGTATGCCCATAAAGCACAACCAGCGGCAATTCCACTATCACCTGCTGCTGGAAAAATAAAGATATCATCTAGTTGGAGTTGCCGTAAAAGTTCGTAGTTGGCAACTGAGTTTAAGCCAATACCACCAGCAATACAGAGTTTTCTCAGTCCAGTCCGTTTGATTGCTAAGTTGACAATATGCAGTAATGCTTGTTCTAGCTCTTTCTGCACCTTATACGCTAAGTCAACTAAATAAGGACGGAGGTAGGGTTTGCCTTCCCCTGTGTCATAGCGTTTTTCTAGGGCAGCGACTTCCAAAAAGATATCGTAGGCAGAAATTTTCAGGCTAAAGGAATCTTCTGTTGTCTGAATCCAACGATGCCAGTTGAGTTGTTCTTTGCCAAAGGGCGCTAAACCCATGAGTTTGCCAGCTTCCGCGTGCTGAATTTTTTCACCTACTTGGGTCACAAATCCCGCTTTGCGTGTGATGTACTCGTAAATAAAGCCGAGGGTTGAGAGTTGAGCCAAGTGAGCTGCAACCATTTCATTATGCAGCGTTGTAATTGTCTGTCCCCTTCCCTCATAAAGAGTGTAGGATTCAGTACAATGAGCAGGTGTAGTACTACCTGTAGCATCTGCCACAAAGATGAGTGCTTCATCAAATCCAGAAGGCCAATAAGCAGAGTAGGCATGAGCCAAGTGATGGCTGGGAATTCGCATCACTTTATCTGTTGTTTCAGCCGGCAGTACTCGGCGGAGGATATCGGGGGCACAATCGTGACCGGGCATATTTGCGGTAATCGTTGCCAAATCGCTCAGAGTGATGTTGCAAGTATCCAAACAGTAACGCATAGCTTCGGCTGGAATCTGCATTTGTGCAGCCACCCCAGGAGCATGAAGCATATAACCAGGACTATATTTGTGGCGATCGAGTCTTTCTTGCTCAATTGCCACCAAAATTTCCCCATCCTTGGCGATTGCCACTGAACGCTCATGTCCTAAATTAATTCCCATGTGGTATTGTGTCATTGCTTTCCTTCTTCACTCCATAACCATTGCGATACCGAATATTTCTGTTACTTCATTCCCAGCAAAACAAGCCGACCCGATTGCGATCGCTATCTATGTACACAATTTCTACTGACCCAGTGTCAAAATTAGGTTTTAGTATGAAAGCCCGAGCGGCAACTTAATCAAAAACTCCGTTCCCTTGTCTACCTCTGAAGAACACTCCAGTAACCCGCCATGCTTCTCCACAACTATTTGATAGCTAATGGCAAGGCCTAATCCTGTCCCTTTACCAACGGGTTTTGTGGTGAAAAATGGGTCAAAGATTCGTCTTCTAGTTACTTCAGTCATGCCAATACCATTGTCAATAATCCGAATCACAATATAGCGATCGCCTGCGACCTCAGTGTGAATCTCAATCATGGGTGTAAAAGAAAGTTCTCTATCTCTTTCTTGTACTCCTTGATAGTATTCCCCATCGATTGCTTCACTTTGACAACGAGATACAACCGCATCGATTGCATTGCTGAGTAAGTTCATAAATACCTGATTCAGTTGTCCGGCATAGCACTCCACCTGTGGCAATTCACCGTACTCTTTGATGATTTGAATAGGAATGTGATTGTTCGCTCCTTTGAGACGACTTTGTAAAATCATTAAAGTACTGTTAATTCCTTCGTGGATATCAACAGGTTTGATCTCCGCTTCATCTAGACGAGAAAAATTGCGAAGTGAAAGTACGATTTCGCTAATTCGATCTGCCCCCATTTGCATAGAAGACATGAGTCTGGGCAGGTCAGCTAGCAGATAATTCAATTCTATGTTCTTTATCTTTTCCTGGATCTCCTTCACTGGAGCGCAATATTGCTGCTGATAAAGACAAACTAAATCCAACAAGTCTTGGATATACTCATTCGCATGAATGATATTTCCATAAATAAAGTTGATCGGATTGTTAATTTCATGGGCAATACCAGCAACTAACTGTCCTAAACTCGACATTTTTTCTGCATGAATTAATTTAGATTGGGTTTGTCTGAGTTCTTGTAAAGTTGCTTCTAGTTGCTGTTTTTGCTCTTTTAACTGCTCTCTTGATTGCACAAGGGTTGCTTCTGTCTGCTTGCGTTCGCGGTTCTCAACTCGAAGTTGTTCAATCCGCATCTGTAATGCTGCGTTTGCCTCTTTGAGAGCGGCTTGTGCGCGTTTGCGATCGGTGATGTTCGTTAAAGATCCAGAGATTTCTCCTTGAGCTTCGGAACGAGCTGACAACTCTAGCCAGATAATCTCTGTGTTTTTATGATGAAACCGTAATTCCCAACAAGCAAGATCCTGTTGGGTGTGCATTTGCGTCAAAAAATTGAGCCAAAGCTCTCGATCTTCAGCATGGAGATAATCATCCATTGGCCGGTTCAAGCATTCCGATGCACTATAGCCCAAAGTTAGCGTCCAAGCTTTATTCAAAAGAGTCAGATTCCCTGTTTTATCGCACTTGAATACAATTTCACGCAGATTTTCTACTAATTCTCGGTAACGTCGTTCTGATTCTGATATTTGTTCGATTAAACGATACTGAATCTGTGTGTGCAGTTCATTATCAGCTAAAAACTCTGGTGTCATAAGGCGTTATAAATATACAATCATTTTTATGGGGATGATATGATAGGTCTAACTAAATAGCTGTCTCGCTATCATGCCAAATTTAAAACACCTTCTCTAAATGCCCCTGATTTTTAAAATCAACAGCGCTTAATGTAGGTTGAAATTATTATGTTTATATCTGAGAAATACTTTTTCATTACAAAAAATATAACAATCTAACGCAATCCTTATTTAGTTGGAGTCACGCTTCAAAAGATTATTGTCAGGAAAAATTATCTTTAGTGTTTATGCGGTAACTTTTAACTCTAAACGGCTAAGTAAGTCTGTGTGAGTCATGACATCTGCATAGAGTGGAAAAATACTGTTGCAGTAAAACTCTTGCTCAAATACGGTGCGAGCTGAAGTACAGTCAGACACAATGGTCACGTGATAGCCTTTTTCATGAGCAGATCGTCCAGTGGAATCAATACATATGGATGTCACAGCACCCGCTATAACGACATCTGCAATTCCATGTTGTTTGAGAATTTCATCAAGGTTTGTATTAATGAATGCATTAAATCCTCGTTTCCCAGGTACTTCCAGAATTCTGTCTTGGAAACAATGCAACGCTTCAATTGCCTCTGACCCCGGAGTTCCCATCTGAAAAGCATTTGATTCTTTAATGGTTTTAAGAATACCAATCGGCTCGATTAATTCTTCATAGTTAGGTGTAAAGAATATAGGGGTCGTTACAATCAGTGTAGGCGTATAAGTAAGACACTCAAGAAGATGAACAGTGTTTGATATAACGTTTGTAACTTTGGATGATTCCTCAACTACTCCATATAAAATTCCATTTGGTGAGAAGTAATCATTTTGATATCCAATTAAAATAAGTGCCGTTTTTTGGAATTCCATAAATATATTTATTGGGTTGATGTAGAACAGCGAAAATTGGTTTTTTGTGAACTCAGTGGAAAATAGTAATTTTAAGTATAAAAAATTACTATTTTTGGTTTATGGTCAAGAATGAACGCTGCTATTCTCCGTTAGTAAAATGCTACCAATCGTAACCAAAAACCCGAATCAGTAATTTCTTTGAAGTTCAGTGATGGTTATATCAATTTTCTACAAAGCTTATCTCAATACAGCAGTGGCGAGTGAGTACCATCTTGCAACTGAGACAATAAACCCCGAAGTGATTAAAACTCTGTAATAATTGGATAATTAATACTTTTTTCTTATAATACGATTGCATTTTCTTGGCATGGTGCTGATACAAACAATCCTTTTGTAGTCTTAGTTTTTATAGGGTGTATTACGCTGTTTGCTAGCATTTGAGCGATGAAAACCAACTATAAGAAACTTGTTTTTGTTGGGTTGAATACAGTGAAACCCAACCTACAATTATTTTTATTTTCCTAGATAGCAAAAGAAGGGTAATAGCAATTGGAAAAATGATTGCGACAGATGGTAAATAGGTCAACCAAAAAAAACGTAAGATAGATAGAGTTCAGAAATTAAGTGATTAATAATGCCTAGTGCGTTAAGAATAATACTAACTGCTGAAGAAGACCGTACACTAAAAGAACTTAGTTGTGCAGATAAAGTACCACGTCGAACCAAACTTAGAGCGATCGCTTTGCGCCTCAATGCCCACGGATGGAATGTACCTCAGATCGCAGAGTATCTAGATTGGGCACAACAGACGGTAAGGCAGACAATTAGGCGCTGGCAATTTAAAGGATTAGGGGGTTTGTGGGAAGCGCCAGGACGTGGAAAAAAACGAAGTTGGCAAGAAGAAGATTGGCAAGTAGTGGAAAAATACTTGGTACAAGATCGTCGTTATAGTGCTCGTCAGCTAAGTCAAAAGTTATTAGAACGACAAATTGAGATAGGAGCCGAACAAATCAGGCGACTACTCAAAAAAAGGGGTGGTGTTGGAAACGTATCCGCTACTGTCCGGTATTAAGCCTAAACAAAGTATATTTACAAGCCAAACGCCTAGATTGGGAATTACTCAAGTTGTGGACGCAATTAGATTTAGTGTGTTTAAAGTACTTGGATGAATCTGGTTGCTACTGCACTAGTCCCACTGATTACGCTTATGGGCGTAGAGGAGAGCAAAAACGTATTCGACAAAGTAGACGACGCGGTAGGCGGATCAACATCTTCGGTATTTGGGAACCAAAACTTCGTTTTGATTATGCTTTGATGCTGGGAACCCTCAAAACATCAACCTATATCCAACTTATGGATTGGCAAGCGCAAATTGCTGCACAGCGCTTACTTGAAACCGGACAAATCACCGTCATTATTCAAGATAATGCCTCAGTTCATAAAAGCCTTTTAGCTCGCCAGCAGCATCAGCGTTGGCAACAGCAAGGCTTGTACATCTTTTTTCTACCTCCCTATAGTCCCCAAATGAATCGCATTGAAGAGGCACTGCGTTGGGCGGCTTTGCCGACTTGAAGCAAGTGCCGTGATGAATGGTTACATCTCAAGCGTGACGAGCTTGCTGGTCAAGTTTTTGAAGATGAATATCAGTTAGCGATCGCTATTATGGATGGTATAAATCATAGAGCCAAGCAAGGTCAGTATCCAGTTGAGCGTTTTATGTTTAATTAAGTTGACTTACTTATTAGCCCTATGCTGTTAGGTTCAATAAAAAATGAGAGTAGAATTTCTGCTCTCATTCTTGGCTTTCTACTACTGCATCAAGGGACTGATTAATGCAGATTTGATTTTAAATTTACTTAGTGGATCCGAGCAGAGTCGAACTGCTGTCCAAATTGGGTATTGACCCTCCGCTCATTCACAGGTTTAGCCTATCTGACCCTCAAGGCGGGAATCGTTCATTATCCCGAACGTAGGATGCTCTGATTAAGTCTTAGCTAGCAAGCCAACCAGAGAACACTTGCTAGAGCATCCGTTGGGGTTTGTCCTTAGTCCTTAACGGAGTCAAACTAAAGACGCTCGAACCTATAAGAGGCGTTTAGGCAGCTACTAGAGCTTCCCGACGAGCAAATTTTACGATGTTATTCGCATTTACTTTTTTTTCGAGCCTTTGATTTTCGAGAGACGACTCACTCTCGACCTGAATCACAAAGCAGCGTTCGCCAACCTGTCGAAACCGTTACGGACCCATGTGCTTCATACTTCAATTATAATACTTTGTGTTTGAAATGTGTTATGAGACAAAAAATTTGAGATTTAGGATTTTATTCTGCCAGTGTTGCTGAGAAACACAGGGTGTCTTTGTAGGAGCTTGGCTGTAGACCATCAGCATAATTTGCACGACTTCGGTATACAATAACTTATAAGCAGTTAATTTCATCTAGTTGATAACTTCCAAATACTAAAAATAGCTAACTGCTAATGTCAAAACGACTAGCAATTAGCTATTTATTACAACTAACAATGAGTGATTCCTTAAGTTAGTGCTTCGGCACCGCCAACAACCTCAAGAAGTTCTTGAGTAATAGCGGCTTGTCGGGCTTTGTTATAAGACAGCGTTAGGGTGTTGATCAGTTCACCAGCGTTCTCGCTAGCATTGCTCATGGCTGTCATGCGCGCTGCTAGTTCACTAGCAGCTGATTCTTGCAAGGCCCGCAATAGTTGGTTACTCAGATACAAGGGCAACAGAGAATCGAGAATTTGTAGTGGATCTTGCTCGAAAAGCATGTCGCGGGGAAAAGCGCGGACTTGTTGAGTCACTTTCTCCCGTTCGACTTGAAATTGACCGCCACGGGTTGTCAAGCGGAAGATTTCGTCATCGCTTGCTTCTAGACCTTGAGTATCAAGGGGCAGCAAGGTTTGCACCACAGGACGAGAGCTAACCAAAGAGACGAATCTGGTATAAATTAATTCGATACGGTCTACTTTTTCCGAAAGGAATAAGGAAAGTAGTTGGTCGGCAATCTCATTAGCTTCTGCTGCGGTGGGAATTTGCTCCAAGCCGCTGTATGTGCCATCAATAGGCTGATTGCGGCGTTGAAAGTACTGTGCAGCTTTCCGTCCAACAACCACAAATGTATAATCTACACCTTCTGCCTTCAGTTCCTTGGCGCGATTTTCAGCGCGACGAATCACGTTACTATTGTAACCGCCGCACAAACCGCGATCGCCTGAAATTACCAACAGCCCGACGGACTTAACTTGCCGTTTTCTCAGCAGTGGTAGGTTTGCTTCTTCAAACCGCAGACGAGTTTGCAGACCGTACAACACTTGTGCCAAACGGTCTGCAAAGGGGCGAGTTGCTAGTACTTGTTCTTGGGCCCGACGCACTCTAGCAGCGGCCACTAGGCGCATCGCTTCTGTGATTTTTTTGGTATTTTTGACCGACTGAATGCGATCGCGTATTGCTTTGAGATTAGGCATAATATTTTACAAGTATTCAGAATTTAGAACTCAGAAGTCAGGAGCAATATCACTTCTGCCCTCAGGGTTCGTCAGTCGCTCATGGGGGAAACTCCCAAGACCGCGCTGACTCACCTCCTGGCTCCTGATTCCTTTGCTACGCTGTGGCCTTGAAAGTCTTCTTGTACTCAGTTAACGCTTCTTTCAAAGCAGCTTCTTCTGAGTCACCCAGTGCTTTAGAACCTTGCACTGCTTGGGCATACTGGGGTTTGCCTGACTTTAAGTATTCCCGCAGACCTCTGGTGAAGGAGGTTACTTTGTCCACAGCAATGTCATCTAAATAGCCGTTGATACCAGCGTAGAGAATTGCCACTTGCTCGTATACCGACAGTGGATCGTTTTGAGGTTGCTTGAGTAATTCCCGCAAGCGTTGACCCCGTGCCAACTGGTCTTGAGTGGCTTTATCCAAGTCGGAAGCAAATTGCGCGAAGGCTTGTAGGTCGTCAAATTGCGCTAGTTCCAATTTAATTTTACCAGCAACTTTTTTCATTGCCTTGGTTTGAGCCGCAGAACCCACGCGGGATACTGAGATACCGGGGTTCACAGCAGGACGGATACCAGCGTTAAACAAGTCAGAAGACAAGAATATCTGACCGTCGGTAATGGAAATCACGTTGGTGGGGATATATGCTGATACGTCACCTGCTTGGGTTTCGATAATTGGCAGGGCGGTCATGCTACCTTTACCCAATTCGTCGCTCAGTTTGGCTGCTCTTTCTAACAAGCGAGAGTGGATATAAAATACATCTCCTGGGTAAGCTTCCCGTCCGGGAGGACGACGCAGCAGCAAAGACATTTGGCGATAAGCTTGGGCTTGCTTGGAGAGGTCATCGTAAATTACCAAGGTAGCTTTGCCTTTGTACATGAAGTACTCAGCAATAGTTGCCCCTGTGTAAGGAGCCAAGAATTGCAGGGTTGCGGGGTCACTGGCGTTAGCGGCGACGACAATGGTGTAGTCCATTGCGCCCTTTTCTTGCAATGTTTGCACTACGTTAGCAACGGTGGAAGCCTTTTGACCAATGGCAACGTAGACACAGATTACATCTTCTGATTTTTGGTTGATAATTGTGTCAATTGCGATCGCGGTTTTTCCGGTTTGACGGTCACCAATAATCAACTCCCGCTGACCACGACCGATGGGAATCATTGAGTCAATAGCTGTAATTCCCGTTTGCATGGGTTCGTGTACAGACCGACGGGCAATAATACCAGGTGCTGGAGATTCAATCAAACGGCTTTCTGTGGTTTTGATATCGCCCTTACCATCGATAGGACGACCCAAGGCATCCACAACTCGCCCAATTAAGGCTTCTCCCACGCCCACCTGAGCAATTCTGCCAGTTGCGGTTACGGAACTACCTTCTTGAATCTCATGCCCTTCACCCATCAATACTGCGCCGACGTTATCTTCTTCTAAGTTCTGGGCGATGCCTACTGTACCGTCTTCAAATTCTAATAACTCCCCAGCCATGGCCTTTTCCAGACCATAGATCCGGGCAATACCGTCACCAACTTGCAGGACTGTACCAACATTAGCAACTTTGACTTCTTGGTCGTATTGCTCGATTTGTTGCTGAATAATGTTGCTGATTTCGTCAGGTCTAATTGATATGCTCATGTGTCTGTTGTTTTGCTTTCGAGACGGAAGAACTTAATATTTAATTTTCTAGCTGCTTAAACGCAAAGACAAGCGGCGCAACTGACCCCGTAAACTGGCATCAATGATCTGCGACCCAACTTTAATAATTACACCACCAATTAACTCGCGGTCTACCTTAGTTTCTATTTCTACCTGACGAGCATTGGTGATGGCAATTACTTTCTCTTTAATTGCCTGCTGCTGTTCTTCTGAAAGGGGAACAGCAGAAGTAACTTCCGCTAACACGGTTTGATTCAACTGCCGCAATAACGCTAAATACTGCTCTAATATTGGTTCTAAGAACAAAATGCGTCGTCTGTCTACCAATAACAGTAAAAAATTGCGTAAGTAGGGGTTAGCGCCTTCACCACCAAGTATTCGGCTGATAACTGCTTTTTTGTTCTCAGGCTGAATAAAGGGGTTGCCGATAAAGTTTCGTAGTTGCTCTGAATCTTTCAACAAATTCAGTAAAGAACGAGCATCCTCGCCAAACTCTTCTGTCAGATTTTTGGATTGTGCTACCGACAATAAAGCCTGTGCATAAGGTTGGGCAACTTCGGCTGTTTCTACATTACTTTTCATCAGCGTCCTCCCACCTGCGCGATGCTACGGTCAATTATTGATTGTTGAACGTCATCAGCAATACCAGATCGCAACTCTGATTCAACTTTTTGCAATGCTAGAGCGGCTACTCGCTGCCGCAGTTCGGCTAGCGCTCGCTCTCTTTCGGTGTTTAAATCTGCTGCTGCTGTTTGTTTCAAACGTTCTACATCTTGTGCTGCCCGTGTTAACGTGGCTTCTTTCGCCTTTTGGGCGTTTTCTTCGGCTGCTTTGCGGATGCGTTGTGCTTCAGCCTGAGCTTGAGTCAACTGCTCTTGCGCTTGGGAAAGGGCAATCTGTGCCTCTTTCAAGCGCCCTTCTGCTTCCTGAATTGCCGTGGCAATATTAGATTGTCGCTCGTTCAGGATATTGCTTAAAACTTTACGTCCAAAGTAGAATAGTATGCCAATCAGAATCGCCAGGTTAATGAGGTTAGTTTCAAAAATGTCTATGTTTAGACCGAAACCACCTTCTGCTGCGCCTTCTGCCAATTCAGAGTGAACAGCGTTCGCTTCTGCGGCAAGTAATAATAATGTGCCCATGATACCCATCTACAAGTGCGCTGCTCGCTTGCTAATACATGTATTTTTCCACAGGGGAATCAAGTGCCTTTTGACACTTAATTAAGCGCTCTGGGACTAGTGCCCAGTTGCGCCTATAATTTCAACAGAACCAGTCTGGTCAATTTATCTAACTAGAGTTGGTCCCAATAGTTTTTCTAGAATTTGCCTGCTCAGAGCATCAACTCTTTGCTCTAATTCACTTAAAGCTTGCTGTTTTTGTTGCTCTATCTCCACAGCAGCCTGTTCTCTTTGAGCTTGAGCTTCTTTTTGCGCCTCAGCGATTTTCTGGGCGGTAATTTTCTTAGCTTCAGCCTGAGCTGCTTCTATAGTAGCTTGCGATTGTCTGCGAGCTTCTGCTAGTTGCTGCTCATATTCTTGGGTTAAGCGCTCAGCTTTTGCCAAGCGTTCCTGTGCATCAAGGGTATTCGTTCGGATGTAATTATCGCGATCGTCCAGTACCTTGGTCAGTGGCTTATAGAAAATTACATTCAACAAAGCTGCCAATAGCAGGAACTGCAATGCCATGAAGGGCAAGGTAGCATCGAAATCAAACATTTCTCTCCTCTTTGGCTGGAGTAGCAGTTTTCATGGCTAGCAACATCATCCAACCTTTCGTATTTTAGAGACCCATAGCCAACAAGGGTCAACTTAACATCAGAACGACTAGAATACCCAAAAAATGTTCGATTGTAGAGGCGTGATGGTTCACGTCTCCACATTAACAAAAACTTTCAGGTCTTAAGAGAAGGGGTTAGCAAACAGCAACACCAGGGCAATCACTAGACCGTAAATGGTCAGGGATTCCATGAAAGCCAAGGTTAATAGCAAAGTACCCCGAATTTTTCCTTCAGCTTCGGGTTGACGAGCAATACCTTCTACTGCTTGACCTGCAGCATTTCCTTGACCAATACCAGGGCCAATTGCAGCTAAACCAATTGCTAGAGCAGCAGCTAGAACTGAAGCAGCAGAAACTAATGGATCCATGTTGATTTTCCTTGCTTTGATTACAGAACTTACAAAAGTACGTTAACTAGTAAATACGTGTTTTTCACGCTGCACCGAGTTCTTTGAATCGCGCTTGGCGATGTTTTGAGCGTAGACGCTCGGAACTGTGCTATCAACTGAGTAGCCTAGTGCTCCTCATGCTCTTCTCCACCGTGTCCCTCCATTGCCTCATGAATGTATGCTCCGGCTAGGGTAGCAAACACTAGGGCCTGAATGGCACTGGTGAACAAACCCAAGGCCATTACAGGCAGAGGTACAAATAAAGGAACCAGCAGAACTAGCACCGCTACTACCAATTCATCCGCCAAAATATTGCCAAATAAACGGAAGCTTAGGGAGAGGGGCTTAGTAAAATCTTCTAGAATTGCGATCGGCAATAGCACAGGTGTTGGCTCTATATATTTCTTAAAGTAGCCCAAACCCCGCTTGCTAAAACCCGCGTAAAAATACGCTAAAGATGTCAGCAGTGCCAATGCTACGGTCGTATTGATGTCATTAGTGGGAGCCGCCAATTCGCCTGACGGCAGCCTGATTAGCTTCCAGGGAATTAGAGCGCCCGACCAGTTCGATACGAAGATAAACAAGAACAATGTGCCGATAAATGGCACCCAGGGGCGGTACTCTTTCTCACCAAGTTGGTTTTTTGCCAGATCTCGAATAAATTCTAGGGCATATTCCATCAAATTCTGGATGCCGCTGGGAATTCTTTGGGCGTTGCGAGTAGCAGCTATGGAAGCTATTACTAGAATGCTAATTACAAACCATGAGGTGAGAAAAACTTGCCCATGAATTTTTAGATTTCCCAACTGCCAGTAGAAATGATGACCTACTTCTAATTCGGCGAGGGGAAAAGAATTAAAGGCGTTTAAGACACTAAGCATTTGCATTCTTCAAGCATTTTCCCCAACGAGCGAGGATGGGAGTATTATCTTTGTGAGCCTGATTTTGTTAAGAATCAGGAGTGAACGCAGTTTGCACCATGTAGACGAGGAGCGTGGCTTTGTAGGTTAGAAATCCCAAAAATATGGGCACAATCTGTAGCTCACGCCATTGAGTTGCCAATACAATCAACCCAATAAATAGAGCAAAACGAGTTTTGCTCAGACGCTTTTTCTCATCACCGAGTCGCTCAACGTCTTTAGCCAGCATTCTTAAGTAAACCACACCTGTACACGCCCCAATCAAATAATTCAGAGCAATGTTTAAGGAATAAAAAATCCACACAGAGATAAAAATAATCCCCGTCAAGACAAGTGTGATTACCAATAACTTCTGGTAGAGTTGATAGAACTCTCCCATAGAGTTACCTGATTCTGTGTCTCCAGAACCAGATTTGGCATCTTGTCGTGTTGTTGTCGGAGTGGGTGCAATTGGTTCTTCTGACAAGCTCACGGGACTTGAAACCAGTACAGCTAACTATAATGATGACTGCACATTCAGTCAGCTGAATCATATCACGATCCGGTAACAATACTTTAGAAAAAAACAATTAACTTCTTGTCATTGTTAGATAATTGCAAAAATCACGCTCTCAGAAGCGAGACAGTGCTTGAGACGGTGAAGCGGAGAAAAATCTAGAATTAATGCCTTCAAAATTCAAAATTTCTGCAAATTCTCGCCTTTTTTTAAGTGCATAACAGTCCTCCAGGGTCGTTGTATCATCAGGGTTTTGGTGTTGCAATTAAGTCGGTGTTAAGAAAATTAGCTGCTGCTTGAGGAGAAATGGCATTGTTGCTGAATTTTGCTAAACTCCAACTTGCGTTGATGTGTCATACCCAATTTCCTGAGCAATTGCTGGGTACTCTCCTAATCTACATTAGATTTATCAAAAGCTGCTATAGGCGATCGCCCATTACTACAGAAGGTAAGCTAATGTGCCTTGAAGTTGCATAATCCTTAGCATCACAAAGACGCAGGGACGAGGAGGCTGAGAGACACGGGGATGCAATTTAAATGATTATTAGCTTAGCGCTCTTTAATCACTCTCACCGGAGTAAAAACATATAATCCTTGCTAAGCAAGAGTTTCAGGTGAAATACATGATTTTTCCCAGAATCTTAGAAAATAAAGCTTCAAACCCAAGTGCTGTATGAAGTTTAAATGTTGCCTGAGATTTTTCTTTCCCCAGAGTGACGGAAGAGCGTTAGATGAGAGAACTGGGGAGATAAAACTTCTGCCTCCTACTTTCTGCACTAGGAAGCTGTTTGCCTACGCTTCAACCACCAGCCAAACCCAAGAGCAACGACTGAACCACCTATTGTCAAGGGTTCGGGGACGGGTGCGTTGAAATTAGAAATTGTTACATTTCCTCTACCAAGTCTGTTGTCTACTGTTGTCACCCTAAAGCTGAATACATCCCCCGCTACAACTGTTGTACTGTAAGTTCCCTGACCTGTTGTTTCTAAAGGGCTAGAGAAAATATCGGTGCTGATGTCATTTTTGACGAAGCTAAAAGGATCGTAGGCAGCACCATCTCCTGTCTCTTCAGTTAAGTAATTCCACTTAAATTTGACTACTCCATCAGCGACTGCCGTTATTTTGTAATCGGTCGTCCCTGGGCTATTACTATTAGTGTCTCCCCCGTAAAGTTGTATCTGTGCAGGGACACCACTAGTATTTACATACCCATCAGCGTCTATGTTTATCAATGTCCATCTACTAGGGTCATACGCACCAACAAAGGCTGCTTTTGCTGGTTTAGCATTAACAGCGGCGAAATGGAAGGCAACACCAGCAGCGATCGCGCCCAGCTGTTTAGCTAATTTCATTAGAAGATTCTCCTAATTTAGAATGGGATAATTTTAGTACAAGTTCGTAAAACGAGTGTCGAAGAATATCTAGTCTTTGTATTTTTATTTACAGAACAAAAAAATATTATTAACTAAATTTTTATTCTATCCTTGTTATCTATTAAGTTAGTATAAATTTATTTTGTGCAAGTATCTGTAACTGTAATTATAGATAAGCGCTATAAAGCGCTTGGTGCAGTTTGATTAACCTGGTGTTAACAAAATTAGTCGTTGCTTGAAGAGGGTTCTGACTACTTTCAGCTCTATTTGTACACTTGCCAATATCTCTGCCACTGTTGACTTAGCATCACATGCTTGCAGAAACTCAAACTCCTCTTGAGACAAATTAACAATCTGGTAATCTTGATTGAATATTCCTCGACTTGGCCATCCATCCATACAGGGATTGCGTTCGGGAATAGCTGCCAATAAAGCTTTATCCTCTGACCAGTCGGTTTTGATCGCGGGAGGACGACCGAGGAAAAACTCATAATGAGTCACTTCTGGATCTAGTAATTCTATCAAGCGA
This sequence comes from Dendronalium sp. ChiSLP03b, assembly GCF_034531165.2. Lineage (NCBI taxonomy): Bacteria > Bacillati > Cyanobacteriota > Cyanophyceae > Nostocales > Nostocaceae > Dendronalium > Dendronalium sp. ChiSLP03b. The sequence continues at coordinate 26,602 of NZ_JAVRBR020000032.1, forward strand.
TAACGTTGGCGATCGCTCAATCCTTGTGAACGTTCAATTAACTCTGGTGCTTTGTCCAAAAGTCTTTCTAATTGCCAGAAACTAGGATTCGAGAAGCCAATAAACTCCAAGCCGGAAGCATCAATTAATTCAAATAACGTCTCAATGTTGTAGTCAATCTCCTGAGGATGAACATACATATCGGCAAAATGTTCATCCATGTGGTTTTCCATTGACCAACGTTGCTTTTCATATTTGACAATTCGGTTATTTTCTGGTAGAGAGGCAAATATTTGTCGCCCGACTTGCACGCCATCGCGGTAGTCGCCGCGTTTGTCACCTTGGAGGAGTGCGATCGCTTTTTGCATGAGTTGAATTTCCCAGCGTCCTAACTCTCCATAGACAAAAATGTGAAAAAAGCCTCCAGGAGCTAGCTTCTTAGCCAAAGCTTGAATCCCGCGAATTGGATCGTGGGTATGGTGCAAAACCCCAACACAGTTAATTAAATCAAACTCACCAGGCAATTGTTCCACATCGAACAAGCTGAGGTTATGAAATTCGACGCGGTTGGCTCCAGAACGCTGACACCGCTCTTTTGCCATTGCCAAAGCACCAGGACTGAGGTCAATTCCTACGACATTGGCTTGGGGATTGAGGTGAACCAAGTATTCTGTACCCACCCCCGTACCACAACCAGCATCTAAAATCCGTATGTCTTGTCTTTGGGGTTTTTGACCAGTGCAGAAGCTATAAGCAGATAGCCAATTCCAGCGCCAGTTGTAGCCTGGAGGTGGTTCATCCAGCAGTGGGTCAGGCGGAAAGGGGTATGTGTTGTAGAGTTTGGCAACAGCAGCGCTAACAGTTTGGGAGTCTGACATGATGAGTAAAATCGCGGCAATTCTGAGTTTATCGAATGCTGGACACTTAAAATTAATTGATAATTCGTAATTTGTAATTCAGAAAGACAGTCAACACTTAACAATCAATGATTTATAACCAGTCAGAGTTTGATTTGCGCTGTGAATGGGGTTCACAAGGAGTTGCTCAACTCGCTTCTATCAGTGATGTGGTTGTGATAGTTGATGTTCTCTCCTTTTCAACTTGTGTGGAAATTGCCACCAGCAATGGCGCGATAATTTTTCCGTATACGATGAGGGATGAATCAGTCATAGATTATGCCAAGTCAGTACAAGCAGAGTTAGCCAGTCATCGACAACGTTGGACTCCAACTGGATATTCTCTTTCGCCAAAATCGCTAACTCAGATTCCTGGTGGAACGAGACTAATTTTGCCCTCACCGAATGGTTCTTTTCTCACCTTACAAACTAAGAGTACACCTACCTTGGCTGGCTGTTTGCGAAATTGCCAAGCGGTAGCGCAGTTTGCCCAGAAGTATGGCAATAAAATTGCAGTGATTCCTGCCGGTGAGAGGTGGAAAGACGATGGTAGCCTCAGACCTGCATTTGAAGATTTAATTGGTGCTGGGGCAATTCTCAGTTACTTGCATGGCAGTCTATCTCCAGAAGCTGAAGTAGCTGTGGTAACATTTGAAACTTTTCAAAAAGATTTACAGGGTTACTTAAAAAAATGTAGTTCTGGCAAGGAGTTAATTGCAGCAGGGTTTGAGTCAGACGTTGAACTTGCAGCCATCTATAACGTTAGTAATTGCATTCCTTTGTTTACAGAAAATGCTTATGTGAAACAGCCATAATTATCAATTAAAAATATAAAAAATCAGTTTTAGCTAAAATTATGACAATTAAAAATGCTGGAAATCATCCAGAAGTCAGAATTCAGAATATACCTAAGCATACAAAAGTCATTCTGACTGTTGACTCCTGAATTATTTTTGGTCAAACTCCTTGGTCAAAGGTCACATTCATGAGTTTGGCAATACTTTGCATTATTTATTAATCCTTGTAAATCTCTCACAGAAATTATCTGAAATGCTGACCCACCTTGCACTTGGGCAGTTATGTAGGCAAAATTTTTCCCACGATAAAACTGGTCACGACCAACTTTTGTGACATACCTTGATTGCTGGAAATCATTGGCAATGTTGGAATTGTAGATATTTTTTAGCAGTTTCACTGCCTGGGAATTTTTGGTAGTGAATTTGAGGCTAGAGTTACCACTAACGGTTATTCCTTCCTTAGTCACTGTCCCATTCTCAGAAGTGACATCAGCGTAAAAGTACAAATTTCCCTTTGTACCGCCATAACCATGTGCTTCGCTGCTATATGTAAGGGTTGGTAGTTGGGATTTGGTCTTTGCCCATTTGATAACGGTGTTGATGTTTTGTCCTGGGAGTGCATTAGCAGGAGCAACAGCCAAAACAATAGCTAGGGCTGATACAACAGCACTGATAGTCTTGTTAATTTTATAACTTTTATACATGGTAAATTTCCGGTGTATGAATTCTGATAACTACACCTTAACTCACCAGAATTTCTGAGTCATCTCAAAAATTTAACTTGGATAGATGTTATCGCAGTCAAATAGAATTAAGTATTAAGAGCGAAGCAAAGTATTCCTGTGAGTTTTGTATTTTTTCGTTACAAAACTTAAATTTTATCTCAGAGAAGTAAGAGTGTCCATGTTCGGATTTGACGAGCGAGGCTACAGATTCTACATACTTCTTAATAAATCACCAGGGAAAACGCAAAACGTTCTAATCTAAAAGCTGACTGGGTTAATTTACTGGCGTTTTGAAGGCGGTACTCTTAAGGCAGAACCACACCGATGTGTCAAGCCTCAGAGCAACCCAGACTTAACACATAAATGATTATGATGGGAGTTTTACAAATCCGATGAGTGTTAAGGCAAGTGGTGGAAGCTCAGTTGCGCGTCCGCAACTATATCAAACCCTAGCTGTGGCGACAATTACCCAAGCGGAGCAGCAAGACCGCTTTTTGGGAACTGGCGAACTGAATGAACTGGCAAGCTATTTTGCATCTGGTGCAAAGCGTCTAGAAATTGCCCAGATACTCACGGAAAATTCCGAGATTATTGTATCTCGGGCTGCCAATCGGATTTTCGTCGGTGGTTCGCCAATGGCTTTTTTAGAAAAGCCCAGAGAACCAGAACTGGCAATGGCTACTGCTCGCAGCAGTGGTGATGATACTCAAGAGGGGATGAAACTGGGAACCGTAACCTACGTTGAAAGTCGTGGTGGGTTCTTTGAAGGTTTACGCTCAATCTTTAACTCATCTCCTAGCGGCCCGGTACCTCCAGGCTTTAGACCAATTAACGTTGCTCGTTATGGGCCAAGCAACATGGCTAAGAGCTTGCGGGATTTATCCTGGTTCTTGCGCTATGCTACCTATGCGATCGTGGCTGGCGACCCCAACATCATCGCTGTGAATACACGGGGGTTACGGGAAATAATTGAAAATGCTTGTTCTGGCGAAGCAACACTGGTAGCTTTGCAAGAAATCAAAGCAGGTTCACTTTCCTTTTTCCGTCAGGATGCTGAGGCTACAGAAATTGTGGCTCAGTACATGAATGTTTTGCTGACAGAATTTCAAGCAGCGACACCTTCTAATAAACTACGCCAACGTCCTTCTAGCGACCAACAAGGATTGCAATTGCCGCAGATTTACTTTAATGCGGCAGAACGTCGTCCTAAGTTTGTCATGAAGCCTGGATTATCAGCTAGTGAAAAAAATGAGGTAATCAAAGCAGCCTATCGGCAAGTCTTTGAGCGCGACATTACTCGTGCTTATAGCTTGTCGATATCTGACCTAGAATCCAAGGTGAAAAATGGCGACATCTCAATGAAAGAGTTTGTTCGCCGTTTGGCAAAATCTCCACTTTACCAAAAACAGTTTTACCAGCCTTTTATTAACAGCCGAGTTATCGAATTGGCTTTCCGTCACATTTTGGGACGGGGCCCAAGTAGCCGTGAAGAAGTACAAAAATACTTCTCAATTATTTCCAACGGTGGTCTGGCAGCTTTAGTAGATGCTTTGGTAGATTCTGAAGAATACGGCGACTATTTTGGCGAAGAGACAGTACCTTATTTGCGGGGTCTAGGTCAAGAGGCACAAGAATGTCGCAACTGGGGACCGCAGCAAGACCTGTTTAACTACAGTGCGCCTTTCCGCAAAGTTCCTCAATTCATTACTACCTTCGCTGCTTACGAACAGCCGCTACCAGACCAGCATCCCTATGGTTCTGGTAACGATCCCTTAGAAATTCAGTTTGGAGCGATTTTCCCGAAAGAAACTCGCAATCCCAATAGCCGTCCGGCTTTCTTTGGCAAGGATACTAAGCGCATCTTGATTCATCAAGGGCCTGGTATCAATAACCAAAATAGCAATCCCCAAGCGCGGGGTGTAGCACCTGGTACTTTGGGTGCCAAAGTATTCAAGTTGGATCAAATTCCTAGCACAGTAGGCAAAAAAATTGGCAAAGGTTCCAGCATCAAATTCTCCGAAACTTCTACTCAAGCTGTGATTAAAGCCGCTTACCTGCAAGTTTTCGGTCGTGAGGTCTATGAGGGCCAACGCCAAACAGTGCAAGAAACCAAGCTGGAAAACGGTCAACTTTCTGTAAAAGAGTTTATCCGCGCTTTAGCTAAGTCAGATGTTTTCCGCAAGACTTACTGGACATCTTTGTATGTCATGAAGGCGATCGAGTACATCCATCGGCGGTTGTTAGGTCGTCCTACCTACGGTCGTCAGGAAACAAATAAGTACTTTGATATCGCTGCCAAGCAGGGTTTCTATGCACTGATTGACGAGATTATCAACAGCGTAGAATACAATGAGGCATTTGGTGAAGATACAGTTCCATACGAACGGTATCTGACTCCTGCTGGTGTGTCCCAGAGGTCGCTACGGGTTGGTAGTATTCGGGAGGATATCACTCCTACAGTCCAGAAACAAGAAGCACTACGATTTGTGGAACTGGGTACAGTTACCCAAGCACGATCGCAACCGGATGTTCAGGCTCGGATCAATCAAGGTGTCTCGAAACAGCGCGAACAAACGAAAGTCTTCAAGTTGGTGGCTGGTATCAAAGACAAAGTCGCGGTACAAACTGCGATCAGTGCTGCCTATCGCCAGATTTTCGAGCGTGATATTGCACCCTACATCGCTTCTTCTGGAGAATTCAAAGCTTTGGAAAGTAAGCTGGGGAATGGGGAAATTACTGTCAAAGAGTTCATTGAAGGTTTAGGTTATTCCAATCTTTACCGCAAAGAGTTCTACACGCCTTACCCCAATACCAAGGTGATTGAACTGGGAACAAAACACTTCCTAGGAAGGGCACCTCTAGACCAAGCAGAAATCCGCAAATATAACCAAATTCTGGCAACTCAAGGTATTCGCGCCTTTATCAATGCGATAGTCAGTAGTCAGGAGTATTCCCAGGTGTTTGGTGAAGATACGGTTCCTTACCGTCGCTTCCCAACCTTACCAGCAGCAAACTTCCCGAATACTGAGAAGTTGTACAACCAACTAACCAAGCAAAATGATGATGTAGTTGTGCCTAGCTTTGGGACAGCCAAATCGCGCTTGACCACTGCAGATGTGGTAGCAAAAGAAAGCAGCGAACCATTGACTGTGGGATTAGGTCGTTCCAGTAACTACGATGTTGCACAGTCTGTAGATACAAGCCGCCGGCAACCCGCACGTATTTACCGTTTAAGTGTTGGTGCTAACGAGGCAGAAATGCAACAAGCTATCAACGCCACTTACTGTCAGGTGTTGGATTTATTTGATGGTCAGGTTCCTGATAATTTCCGCTGTACTAACTTGGACAGCAAATTGCGGAACAGGGAAATTTCCGTGCGCGAGTTTGTCCGCGAACTAGCTAGTTCGGAAATATATCGCCAACGCTTCTGTACGCCCTATCCCAACACCAAGATGGTTGAGTTCTTATTCCGTCACCTGTTGGGACGCGCACCAGCAACTCAGGACGAAATTCGCTCCTATAACGAGCTGTTGTCTATCCGTGGGTTGCGAGGTGCTGTAGAAGCAATTGTCGATAGCCCAGAGTATATCCGTTACTTTAGCGAAGATGTAGTGCCTTACCAGCGCTTTCCATCTTTACCAACAGGTAATTACCTTGGCAGCATCCAGGCTGGCTGCTGATTAGGGACTAGGGACTGGGGACTAGGGAAATTCTTCCCTAATATCCAATCACGCCAGTTCGCTCAACGGGGATAACCTTCCGTTCGCGCAGCGTCAACTATAGGAGAAGTTCGCTTGGAGGAAAACCCACAAGAGCGACTTCTCTATGCACGCAACTGGCTCCTCAGTACCCAATACCCTATCTTCAGATTGCATATTTTGTTGTAAATCTGAAAAGGAATATTACAAAGTGTTAAGAGCAGTCATAAATGCTCAACAGAATGCCGGAAAATATACTGCGGAAGGGAGCTAAGTTTAAGAACTTGTGTACTTGTGTTGAATGAAGCCAACTGGTAACGAACTAGCGATCGCAGTCATTTATCTTTTGTCTTAACAAAACAAGAACACAGAACTACTCTCAACCACATAACAGTCGCACCTGTTTAATCAAATTCTGGTTTCATTCGTATTTGGAGGAATCCATTAATGAGTATCGTCACGAAGTCCATCGTGAATGCTGATGCAGAAGCCCGCTACCTCAGCCCCGGCGAACTGGATCGGATTAAGAGCTTTGTTACAAGTGGTGAGCGTCGCGTCCGCATTGCTCAAGTTTTGACCGACAACCGCGAGCGGATTGTTAAGCAAGCTGGCGACCAAGTGTTCCAAAAGCGTCCTGATGTAGTGTCTCCTGGTGGTAACGCTTACGGTCAAGAAATGACAGCTACTTGTCTGCGTGACCTAGACTATTACCTCCGCCTCGTTACCTACGGTATCGTTTCTGGTGATGTTACCCCCATCGAAGAAATTGGCGTTGTGGGCGCTCGTGAAATGTACAAATCCCTCGGCACTCCTATTGATGGCATTACCGAAGGTATCCGTGGGCTGAAGAATGTAGCAAGTGGCCTACTGTCTGGTGAAGAAGCTGCTGAAGCTGGTAGCTACTTTGACTACCTAATTGGTGCTCTAAGCTAAAACTGTTTCCTCAGTACGAAACAAAAGTATTGCAATACGATTGGAAATAAGGAATTAACAACATGGCTCAAGACGCTATTACCGCTGTAATTAATTCTGCGGACGTTCAAGGTAAGTACCTCGATTCAACTGCTTTGTCCAAGTTGAAAGCTTACTTCTCTAGTGGTGAACTGCGCGTGCGCGCTGCTACCACAATCAGCGCTAACGCAGCTGCGATTGTTAAAGAAGCTGTAGCTAAGTCTTTGCTGTACTCTGATATCACCCGTCCCGGTGGTAACATGTACACCACCCGTCGCTATGCTGCTTGCATCCGCGATTTGGACTACTACCTCCGCTATGCAACCTATGCCATGCTAGCTGGCGATCCTTCCATCCTGGATGAGCGCGTACTGAATGGCTTGAAAGAAACCTACAATTCCTTGGGTGTTCCTGTTGGTGCTACTGTACAAGCTATCCAATCAATCAAAGAAGTAACTGCTAGCTTGGTAGGCCCAGATGCTGGTAAGGAAATGGGCACTTACTTAGACTATATCTCCTCTGGCTTGAGCTAAGAGTTAGGTTGCACTTAATAATTTAGGTGCGATATTAAGGTCTGGAAATCAGTCGTGAGTGCTAGAAAGTTTTGTCGCTTATCTTATTGAATAATCTCAATGATGAGTGTTAGCGTTCTAGTATTGATGCTTGATTTCCAGCCTTGGAATGAATGATTTAAAGATTTGAGTAAAATACATACTCCCATTTTTTTGAAATAAAAAAGTTTTCACAATTACCACAGGAGATTTAAAACATGGCGCGGTTTTTTAAAATTACTGCTTGTGTTCCCAGCCAAACCCGGATTCGTACCCAGCGCGAACTGCAAAATACCTACTTCACCAAGCTTGTTCCCTATGAAAACTGGTTCCGCGAACAACAACGCATTCAAAAAGCAGGTGGCAAAATCGTTAAGGTAGAACTAGCTACTGGTAAGCAAGGTGCTAATACTGGGTTGCTGTAATTGTTATATATAGACCAAACATTATTTTAGGGAGTTGCAAAGAGGTCTGTGTTGACCTCTTTTTTATTACTCTTTACACGATTACCTGAGTTGCAGAGAGAATTGGATATTTCTGAAGAATGGATTTTATACTGAGTTCTGTCAAATGTAGACTTAATTCAAACATATAACCGCTTTCCGTAAAGCAGTAAAGGGCTGTAGATGAGGCTCTATTAGCAGCTTGCCATAGTCCTATAGTACGACCAACAGGTGTTAGTTCTAGGCAAACCTTTTCATCATTTGCAACCAACTTGAGACAATTAGATTCGCTTACCTTGACAGTTGTTATTCCAGATTCTAGTTCGATTTGTTTACCTTCTGGAGTAAGCTTGTTACTGCGAATTGTTTCCCAACCGAAATGACTTATCATCACGGCAACTTTACATCCTTGGTTATATAGCTCTTCTGCCTTTTTACGCTCGTTTTGAACACTTCGCTCAAGTTCAGATCGCATATGGTATGGATATCCAGCATCAGCAGCGTCGAAAGTTCCTGTATGTTCTTGTAACAGTTTAAGACCAGCAGCGGGAAGAGGATTCCACAAATGAAGATGTGCAATATTAACCTTAGCCACAGATATTCCAGCTTCAGCTGCTTTAGCATACGCAAGATATGCAAGTGAATACAGTTTTAGCCTAGAATATGCACGCCCAAGATTATTGGCGGCAGTTCCTTGAGCATCGACCTTATCTGCACGTTCAGCAAAATAAGTAAGTAAAGAAGACCATTCATTATCGAGAGCCAACTCTGTAAGAGCATTGAGCATAATTGAAGAGTCAGGTTTATCGCTTAGACCAGTTAATAAAATAACTAGTTTTTCAAGAAAGTGAGGCTTTTGGTCAAGATTTTGCCACGTTTCTACAGCTTCAGATCTAAGGTCTCTATCTTCACTAACCATTGCTTGTTGTAAGGTGTCAAGTGCTATATCTTGCTCACCGATTTTGAATCTATCCTCAGCTAAATAAAGAGTTGCTCGGTTAGAAAAGAAAGTAGCATTATTAGCTTTAGCTAGACGTAGGCATTCTTCATAATAGGAGATGGAAGCGGCAACACGAGATTCAAATAAGCCAAGCCAAAACTGGCAATGATAAGTATTACGTAATTCAGGAGCTAGCGACTCTAGCTCCTTTAGAGGATTACGTCCTTCCCGATCACTATTTAGCAACCTAGCAATTCTAATCGTTGCTTTCTCTTCGTTGGTAGATGCAGTTTCTTCAAGCTGATTAAACAGCGTGTTAGCTTCCTCTACTTCTCCACGTTGCAAAAGCTCAATTGCTTGAGATAGAGATGAAGACTCTTCTATGTTTTCTTCAAGAATCTCTATTTTTTGATAAGCTTCAATTCGTTTGGAAAAAGCTCGATATCGTTGACTGAAACGTCTCTTGATTTTACCACCGACCGCTTCAGCAACTGCACTTAAAAGATGCTCAACTTCATCTCGATTAGATGCCCGCACTGTTTGATAATCAGCCATAGTAGTAGCTAAATCGTCTGGGCTTGTACCAACTAGTAAGGGGACATACAACTGATTGCGTCCCCAAGCAGCTCCAGCTTCAAAGAAAAGCCACTGACGTTCCTTAGATTGCTGAGTAATGATAGCAATAAATGCTCGTGAAGACTGGGCAGCTGCTTGTATCTGGGGCTTGTAACCTATGTTAGATGGGCGCAGACCACCAGCTCCAGCAACGAAAATACGGGGTCGGGGTTCTATTGCTCCCTCAATCAGTTCCCTAAGCGCAACTGCAAGTCCTTGATCGGGATTTTCGCGATACGAAATAAATACTTCATATTCACTTGGGACTTTTTCAGTTCTAGAACTGCCATTAGTTGACTGATTTATATCAACTACTAAAGATTGGAGGGATAGATCAACACTATCTGACATAAATGATTAATTCAAGAATTACCCTAAATGGACAGCGTAGTAATAATAAGTTTCTCTAGCACTAAGTATAGCTTTCTACTTTTTATAAACAATTTAATTTACTCCAGACTTCTCAATTCTGATTCTTACCTAAACTCGATACTGTATATAGCGATCGCAGCTATCATTCTTTGCTAAGATTGCCAATGCGGAAACATTGAAACAAGGCAGTTCACTGCTATGGCTACATCTGCAATCAACGATAAAGACGCAATAGCTATCCAAGCCGCCACAACAGGGGTTGCTGTATGCGATCGCTCTCTTTGGGGACGCATCCGTGTTTCTGATGATGAACGTCTGCGCTTTTTACATAATCAAAGTACTAACGATTTTCAAAGTCTCAAGCCAGGGCAGGGCTGTGATACTGTAATGGTGACATCCACCGCCCGCACGATTGACTTGGTAAGTGCCTACGTTGTTGATGATGCGGTGCTGTTGCTGGTTTCGCCTAGTCGGCGTGAGTTTTTGATGCAATGGCTGGATCGCTATATTTTCTTTGCTGATAAAGTGCAGTTGACTGATGTAACTGATGAAACTGCTACCTTTAGCTTAGTCGGGCCAGGCAGTGACGCAGTGGTAGAAAAGCTGGGTGTAGGAGCAATTATCGGTCAACCCTATGGTAATCATCTTTTAATTGACAATATTCTCGTGGCAGTGGGTAGTGGCTTGGCTGCTGTGGGATATACACTGATTTTGCCAGCTGCTGATAAGCAAAAGGTGTGGAATCAAATTTTAGAATTGGGTGCGGTAGAACTGAGCGATCGCGCTTGGGATGCATTACGAATACTACAAGGAAGACCAGCTCCAGATTTAGAACTAACGGATGATTACAATCCTCTGGAAGCAGGTTTATGGCAGACAATTTCTTTTAACAAAGGTTGTTACATCGGGCAAGAAACCATCGCCAGATTAAATACATATAAAGGTGTAAAGCAATACCTTTGGGGGATTCGTCTCAATGCCCCTGCTGAAACTGGAAGTGCGATCGCGATCGGGGATGAAAAAGTCGGTAAACTTACCAGCTACACAGAAACTGCTGATGGTCACTTTGGACTAGGTTACATCCGCAGTAAAGCTGGTGGTGTAGGCTTAAAAGTCAAAGTTGGAGAAACTGAGGGTGAAATAGTTGCAGTTCCGTTTGTTTCTCATGAGTATCCGCAGTAATCGGGATTGTGGAGTGCGTTGACACTTACTGCTTCGCAAAACCCTTAGAGTAGCGGCTTGTTGTCAGACATCTTGACTTAATAACCCCAGTTTCATAAGCAGCTCATTTTTTAATTACATCAACTCCCTGTTGAACAGGACAGCAATAAAAATGTTTTTAGTGTTGATTAATTGAGCCAACTAAAAAATAACTATTGTGACAAATTACAAAAAGATTGCCAAAATTATCTTTCAGTCAAATTATAACGAAAGATTTTTAATTATCTAACTTGAGTCAGATCCCTATCTTCTTGCGATTCATCACAATAAAAACGCAAGTATTTTGAAGTAAATTTCAAGGGGCGACAATCGCCTCTAAATCAAGCCAGATAAAGGTTTGGGAGGCACAGACCCCTTGAAAAAATTAGGTGCTTATTGAGAATGAACTGTATGCTTATTAAGCAGCTATCTGTAGGGTACAGTTTAATGGTAA